>NZ_WIVQ01000055.1:0-30286 GCF_009600545.1 Pseudomonas sp. FSL R10-1339
GGAGCGAGCCTGCTCGCGAACGACCTTCGCGAGCAGGCTCGCTCCCACAGTTGCAGTGTTCCTTCGGCAGCTGCTACGGTTTTGCGTAAATTGCAGTAAATCAACGCCAGCCTTAGGGCTGGCGTTGTGCTTTCTGCGCGCTGAGAGGCCTGCCACGGGTTTGTAGGCTGTTTGCTGTCGCGGAGTAAGGGAATGAGGTTTGAAGCGTCTGAGGGCGTTCAGGCTAACTGCGAGGATCAGCAGGCGGGCTGCTGATCCTGATCACAGATCCTGTGGGCCGGGTTGTGGATAACCGGGCCGAGGGGGTCAAGCAGTTGGAGCTTTGTCTTCTGGCGCGCCGGTATCTTCTGCGGCGTCTTCACTTTCGCTGTCGACTTCGTGGTCCAGCTCGGTATCAACAGTACCGCCTTCAGCAGCCGCTTTCTTGCGGGCAGCCTTTTCCTCTTTCTTCTGCTCTTTAGCCAAGTCTCTTTGACGCTTAGCGAAGTTATAGTTTGGTTTGGCCATGGGCGATCCTCTTGGGGTCGAAGGTGAGGTTGAGCGGCGCGTATTCTGCCCTGTATTAGTGCTTAGCCGTTAGCTGGGTTTTTGCAAGGTTGCACATTGCGCTAAAAATACGACTCTACACCCACGCAAAAGCCGGTTGTGGATTAAATCTAGTTACTTATTCCCCCAAAATTCAAAATGATGGCCTAAGGTTATAAGCCTGAAGTCCATTCTGGGATGGATTGTGTCGATTGTGGCGATAGACCATGACGCAGATCATATGAATCGATACAATTTTCAGGCAATCTGTATACAGATTTTTGCTTCCCCATACCCTGCCTTGGAGATACACCATGTTTGCCAAAGTTGTTGCGGTATCCCTTTTGACTCTGGCCAGCGGCCATTTGCTGGCGGCTGAGTGCGCTGTAACTGTCGATTCGACTGACCAAATGTCTTACAACACCAAAGAGATCGTCATCGACAAATCCTGCAAGACCTTCACCGTTAACCTGACGCACTCCGGCAATCTGCCGAAAAACGTCATGGGTCATAACTGGGTCTTGAGCAAAAAGGCAGACATGCAGGCAGTTTCTACCGACGGCATTGCCGCTGGCCTGGACAAAAACTATCTCAAGGACGGTGATGAGCGCATCATCGCCCACACCAAAGTGATTGGCGCCGGTGAGAAAGATTCCGTGACCTTCGATGTGGCCAAGCTGAAAGCGGGCGAAGAATATGAATTCTTCTGCACCTTCCCGGGCCACAACTCGATGATGAAAGGCGCTGTGGTTCTTAAATAACACCACCCAAGCCCTTAACAGCCCTGACGTGCCCTGCGCCGTCAGGGCTGTTTGCGTTCAGGCCCTGGAGTCGGTCATCTTGAAAATGCCCTGGGCGTTGCTGCTGTCGAAGTTCAGATCGATGCGGCCGGTATCAGGGTCGATCTTGCGTTGGATGAACTCCACAAATGACCCCGGCACTGCGTGCTCGCGGTACACCCCGGCAGCATCGACCAGGCCGCGGCTGACCGTGCTGGCGCGATAGGCGGTTTGCATCACCCGCCCCGAGGCGGACACTTCGATGCTGTCTTTCATGGGCCGTTGCAAGTCACGTTGTTGCGCCACACAGGCTTCGAGGTCCGGCACGCGATCGGTCAGATGGTTGAAGCTGTTGCCCTCGGTTGCGATCCAGGCCATCTCGGCGCTTTCAGCGAGGAGGCAGTTGTAGTCCGTTTCCTGTACCACGCCATGCTGCCGGCCGAATGCTTGATACAGCCCTGGCAACAGGGCCTGCGCCTGGCTCAGGCTGCAGTGGCGGGTGAGGCTCAGGGTCTTGAGGATGCTGTGGTGGTGGGCCTGCAGCGGGTCAAGGCTGGAACCGACCACGCGGCTGACGGCCTGTTGAAAAGCCTCGCTGAAGCGGCCGGGGTGCAGTTCCGAGACAAAGAACTGGGCGATGTCTTCGGGCAGATCCATTTGTCGGTATCCCCAGCCGGTCATGTTCAGCTTGGTCAGCGGGTAGGTTCGCACATCGGTAAAGCCCAGTGGCTCCAGCAAACGGGCAAATGCCTGGCGGCCGCGGGGCAGTTCGCCGTTGGCAGGCCAGTCCACCGTACGGAGGGCGCCATGGTCGAACACTACCTTGCGGCCATGCTGTGCCTGTTCCTGTACATAGCGTCGGCCTTCAGGCACGGCTTCCACCAGTTTGTGCAGCAGGCACAGGTTCAGTGCTTCGGCGAGCCACACCCGGTGCAGTGCCTGTTCATGCCAGTTGAAGCGCAGCAGCCCTTCAGGCACTTCGACATGCTCACGCAACCAGGCGGTGGCCGGTTGGCCGAGCACGGAATCGACAAGGGAGAACAAACCATCGAAAGCAGGCATGGGGCAGGGCTCTGGCGACGAAATAGACGTCTATCAAAGCCTTTGGCCGTTGCGGCCACAAGCGAAAAAAATTGCGGGGTTCATTCCGTTTTTTCCGGGTAGGAAAAAGCCCCTCACCCTAGCCCTCTCCCGGAGGGAGAGGGGACGGATTGATGGTGTTCTTGAAACCGCGTGCGGTCTGCTCCCTCTCCCTCCGGGAGAGGTACGCACGGGCTCAAGGTGCGAACGGCATCTCACGCTTGTGGTGGGTCTTTTCGTACGTCTTGCAGATGATATTGAACGCTTCTTCGCTCACCGGCTCGCCATGCAAGAAGGCATCGATCTCGGCATAGGTCACGCCGTGGGACGCTTCGTCCGGTTTGCCGGGCTCCAGGTCTTCGAGGTCGGCAGTCGGGACTTTCTCCACCAGCGATTCCGGCGCACCAAAATGCCGGGCAATGGCCCGCACCTGATTTTTCACCAGCCCGCTGAGCGGTGCCAGGTCGCAGGAACCATCACCGAACTTGGTGAAGAAGCCCATCACCGCTTCCGCCGCATGGTCGGTGCCGATCACCAGCCCGCCAGTCGCCCCGGCAATAGTGTATTGCGCCACCATGCGCATACGCGCCTTGGTGTTACCCAGTACAAAGTCCACGGTGGCGGCAGGCTTGCCTTCAAACGCGGTCACTTCAGCCGCCAGGGCCTTGACCGCAGGGCCGATGTTCACGGTCTGGCGCTCGTCCGGGTTGATAAAGTCGACCGCCGCCGTGGCGTCCGCTTCGTCATGCTGCACACCGTAAGGCAGGCGCACGGCAATAAAGCGATAAGCCTGGTCACCGGTCTGTTCGCGCAATTGCTGCACCGCACGTTGGGCCATCAGGCCTGCGGTCAGGGAGTCGACCCCGCCGCTGATGCCCAGTACCAGGGTCTTGAGCCTGGCGTTGTGCAGGCAGCACTGAATGAAAGTGATACGCCGGGCAATCTCGGCCTCAAGGGCTGCGGTGTCTTTGAACGGCGGCTGGACCTTGAGGTCTGCAGCAATCTGACGCTGTACGGCCTGCATGATTCACTCCTTGGGAGAATGTTCAGGAACTTGGAAAACGTGGCGTAAATAGGCGGCGAAATTGGGGTCGGAGCAATGGGTTTTGCCCGGTTCATCGGAAATCTTGGCCACCGGCGAGCCATTGCAGGCGTTCATTTTAAGCACGATGCTCATTGGCTCAACCCCCGGAATGTCGCAGGTCAGGTTAGTCCCGATACCGAAGCTGACGTTGATCCGGCCGCGCAGTGACCGGAAAATCTCCAGCGCCCGGGGCAGGGTCAGGCTGTCGGAGAACACCAGAGTCTTGCTCATGGGGTCGATGCCCAGCTTGTGGTAATGAGCTATGCATTTTTCGGCCCACACCACAGGGTCGCCTGAGTCGTGGCGCAGGCCGTCGAACAGCTTGGCAAAGTACAGATCGAAATCTTTCAGGAAGGCATCGGTAGTAATGCAGTCCGTCAGCGCGATGCCCAGCAAGCCGCGGTACTCGCGCACCCAGCAGTCGAGCGCGGCACTCTGGCTGTCGATCAGCCGTGGGCCCAGTTGCTGGTGGGCCATGATCCATTCGTGGGCCATGGTCCCCAGCGGCTTCATGTCCAGCTCGCGGGACAGGTTGACGTTGCTGGTGCCGACAAAACGCCCGGGGAAGTCGTGCTTGAGCACACTGACGACTTCTTCTTGCACGCGGTACGAAAACCGTCGACGAGTGCCGAAATCGGCGACTTGCAGTTCAGACAACTCTTCAGCGCTGGCATTGGCCTGCAGCCAGTCAAACTTGCGATACAGCTGCTCCCGGGCCTGTGACAGCACGGTATCGGCATAGCGCGAACGGTTGCGTACTTCGCTGACAATCGCCAGTAACGGCACTTCAAACAGGATCACATGCAGCCACGGCCCGCGCAGGCGGATAACCAGTTCGCCGTTTTCGATGCCGGTGTGTACATAGCGCATATTGAAGCGAAACAGCCCCAAAAAGCGGATGAAGTCGGGCTTCATAAAGGTGATGCGTTCCAGAAACCCCAACTGGTCCTGAGTCATGCTCAGTTCGCACAGGCGTTCGATCTGGTGACGAGTTTCGTTGAGGTATGGGCGCAGATCCTCACTGTTGCGGCAGCGGAATTCCCATTCGACTTCGACGTTGGGGTAGTTGTGCAGCACCGCCTGCATCATGGTCAATTTGTAGAAGTCGGTGTCGAGCAGGTTCTGCACGATGCGATCGGCAAATACACTCTCGCTCATAGCGGCAATCTCCATGCTGCCCGTGCCTGATAGCCACGGCGTTCAGCTTTTTCAATGAATGGCGCTAGTGGCGCATATCTGCAGGCGGTTTTGCCAGCGGTTTTTGTGGTCGTAGCCTGTTTCTGCCCGCTCCTACAGGTGTTATCGCGCATCCAGCTGCTCCATGAACCAGCTCACGAATGCCTTTACCTTGGGTACGCCTGCCGTATGTTCAGGATAGGCCAGGTAGTAGGCATCGCGGCTCGGCATCAAGTGCTGCCAGGCGATGACCAGTTTGCCGTCGGCCAATTCCTCTTCCACCAGGAACCTCGGCAGCAGTGCCACGCCACAGCCAACCTGGGCTGCGCGGATGCACATGTAGAAGGTGTCGAAGCGCGGCCCATGGTAGCTGTGATCGGTATGAAACCCCTGATGCTCAAACCACTCGTGCCAGGCCTGTGGCCGCGAAGCGTTCTGCAGCAACACCAGACCTGTGAGTTGGGTCGGGTCGGTCAGTGCCGTGCCCGGCAAGCTTGCTGGCGAACATACGGCGACCAGTTCTTCACTGAACAGCTTCAGGCTCTCGGTGCCGGGCCGTGAGCCCTGGCCGAAGTAAAACGCCAGATCGCTGCGCCCTTGCAGCAAATCGTCGCCTTGCTGCTCATTGCACAGATCCAGATGAATATGCGGATGGCGTATGCCCCAACCCTTGAGGCGCGGCACCAGCCAGCGGGCGCCAAAAGTGGAAGGGGTGGAGACCCGTAGCACTTCTGTTTCGCCGCCATAGGAACGCAGGGTATGGGTCGACATCTCGACCTGGGTCAGGATTTTTCGGACTTCTACCAGATACAAATCCCCTGCTGGAGTCAGCTGCAAGCGGCGGCGCACCCGGCGAAACAGCAAGTGCTGCAACAGCTCTTCGAGCTGCGCGACCTGTTTGCTGACTGCGCTCTGGGTGAGATTCAGCTCTTCGGCCGCACGGGTGAAACTCAGATGACGGGTCACCGCTTCAAAACACTGCAACGCCGTGATCGAAGGTAGATGGCGCTTGTTGAGCATAGAAGGCCTCTGATTGTTGTTGTCAGGCAACGTTACCAGTGCAGCATGAATTTTCGGAATGATATCTCGCTTAAAGGTCGTTTGTTGCCGCCATGCCAGCCAGCTACAACTAAAGGCCTGTGAATCATTTTTTAAAGCTCAAGGAGTGCCTTCAATGGTTGCTGCATTACTGGATCGTCTTGGTGTGAACCCCGCGCTGTACCAGCAGGGCAATCAGCCGGTGTATACGCCGATTGACGGTAGCCAGATCGGTGCGGTGCACTGGGAAGGGGCTGCCGAGGCCGAGCAGCACGTGACCCGCGCCGAACACGCCTTCGAGGCATGGCGCAAGGTGCCTGCCCCGCGTCGTGGGGAACTGGTGCGCCAGTTCGGCGATTTGCTGCGTGAGTACAAGGCCGATCTGGGCGAGCTGGTGTCATGGGAAGCGGGCAAGATCACCCAGGAAGGGTTGGGCGAAGTGCAGGAAATGATCGACATCTGCGACTTTGCAGTTGGCCTGTCGCGTCAGCTCTACGGCTTGACCATCGCCTCGGAGCGACCAGGCCACCATATGCGTGAAACCTGGCACCCGCTGGGTGTGGTGGGTGTGATCAGCGCATTCAACTTTCCGGTGGCCGTGTGGGCGTGGAATACCGCGTTGGCGCTGGTATGCGGCAACGCGGTGATCTGGAAACCATCGGAAAAAACCCCGCTGACGGCGCTGGCCTGTCAGGCCTTGTTTGATCGTGTGTTGAGCTCGTTTGAGGGCGCGCCCAAGTACTTGGCCCAGGTGGTGATTGGTGGTCGTGAAGCGGGCGAAGCCCTGGTTGACGATCCGCGAGTCGCGCTGATCAGTGCCACCGGCAGCACGCGCATGGGCCGCGAAGTGGCACCTAAAATCGCCGCACGCTTTGCCCGCAGTATTCTGGAGCTGGGCGGCAACAATGCGATGATTTTGGCGCCGAGTGCCGACCTGGACATGGCCGTGCGCGCCATTCTGTTCAGTGCTGTCGGTACTGCCGGGCAGCGCTGCACCAGCCTGCGCCGGCTGATTGCCCATGACTCGGTCAAGGAAGAAATTGTCACCCGGCTCAAGGCGGCCTATTCCAAAGTGCGTATCGGTCATCCGCTGGAAGGCAATCTGGTGGGGCCGCTGATCGACAAAAGCAGCTTTGAAAACATGCGTGATGCGCTGGAGCAGGCCCTTAGCGAAGGCGGACGGGTATTTGGTGGCGAGCGGCAATTGGCAGGCCAGTACCCGGGCGCTTACTACGTGGCCCCGGCGATTGTGGAAATGCCCGAGCAAAGCGACGTGGTGTGCAGCGAGACCTTCGCGCCGATTTTGTATGTGGTCGGTTACAGCGACTTTGCCGAGGCCTTGCGCCTGAACAACGCGGTGCCTCAGGGGCTGTCGTCATGCATCTTCACCACCGATGTGCGCGAGGCCGAGCAATTCATGTCGGCCACTGGCAGTGATTGCGGGATTGCCAACGTCAATATCGGGCCCAGCGGTGCGGAGATCGGGGGTGCCTTTGGTGGTGAGAAAGAAACCGGGGGCGGTCGCGAGTCGGGGTCAGATGCATGGCGTGGATATATGCGCCGGCAGACCAATACCGTCAACTACTCGCTGGAGCTGCCGTTGGCGCAAGGGATTACGTTCGATTGAGGTGATGCAAGCCCTCACCCCCAACCCTCTCCCGGAGGGAGAGGGAGCTGATCTGCTTTTGCCTTTAGTCCCCTCTCCCTCCGGGAGAGGGCCAGGGTGAGGGGCTTTTGATTTTGGTTGGGTTTCATTTCTGGAGCTTGGCAATGCCTTTACAAGAACAATGTCTGTGGGAAACCCTTACCCCCCAACGCCCCCAAGCGCAAACCTTCAAGGGCGAGTTGAGCGTTGATGTGTGTGTGATCGGTGCCGGCATCACCGGTTTGTCCGCCGCCATCCATTTGCTCGAGCAGGGCAAAAGTGTCTGTGTGCTCGAAGCCTATCGAACCGGTCATGGCGGCTCAGGCCGCAACGTAGGATTGGTTAATGCCGGGATGTGGATACCGCCCGACGATATCGAAGCCGGTTTCGGCGAGGCTGTCGGCAGCCAGCTCAACCGCATGCTCGGTGACGCCCCGGGACTGGTGTTCAGCCTGATCGACAAATACCGCATCGACTGCCAGTTGCGCCGTGAAGGCACCCTGCACATGGCCCATAATGCCCGTGGCGAAGCCGATTTGCGCAGCCGTGAAGAACAATGGAAGCGCCGTGGCGCCCCGGTTGAACTGCTCACCGGCGCCGCCTGCGAAGCCGCTACCGGCACCACAAAAATCGCCGCCGCCTTGCTCGACCGTCGCGCCGGCACCCTCAACCCTATGGCCTACACCTCGGGCCTGGCCAAGGCAGCCTGTGATCTGGGCGGGCAGCTGTTCGATCATTCCCCGGTCACCGGACTTGAACGCCAAGGCCCACGCTGGTCAGTGCAAACGGCCCACGGTGCGGTAAGTGCAGAGCAGGTGGTGCTGGCGTCCAATGCCTACACTGAAGGCGAATGGACTGATTTACGACGTAACTTTTTCCCTGGTTATTACTACCAGGTCGCCTCCAAACCTCTGACCGACGCCAGCGCAGCGCGAATCTTGCCAGGCGGCCAAGGGTCGTGGGACACCCGCCAGGTATTGAGCAGTATCCGTCGCGATGCCGACGGCCGTTTACTGCTCGGCAGCCTGGGCAACGGCAATCAGAAGCCTGCGTGGTTTCTCAAGGCCTGGGCCGACCGCGTGCAGCAGCATTATTTCCCGTACCTCAAGGGCGTGGAATGGGAATGCACCTGGACGGGCTGCATCGCATTTACGCCCGATCATCTGATGCGCTTATTTGAACCGGCGCCCGGTTTGGTGGCAGTCACCGGCTATAACGGTCGCGGTGTAACCACAGGCAGCGTGGTCGGCAAGGCCTTTGCCGACTATTTGTGCAGTGGCGATGCCAAGGCCTTGCCAATCCCCTTTGCACCGATGCGGCCGCTGTCTGGCACGGGGTTGCGCAGTTGTTTATACGAAGCCGGTTTTTCGCTGTATCACGCCGGCCAATGTTTAAGAATTGTGATCTGACGCGGTTTTTTTCTGGGCGCCCCGACGTTTTGCCTGGCAGCGGCTAGCCTTAAGTGGTGCGGCCTGTAGCAGTCCTGCACCGAGAGTGTGCAGTTCGGTGACGCAAGTGGTTACAGGACGTTTGCGCAACCCGGGGCAACCTGGTTGCAATACCGGCTGCGGCAGGTGGCGCCTGTAGAAACATAGCGGTTTTACCTTCCTCGGTTTAGACGGTTGCACGCCCAATGAAAATGGGCTCGAAACAGTCGATATAACAACAATAGAACGACTTTTTTAAGAATAAAAAGCCAATGGCACGCGGCTTGCTCAGCGCTTTAGGTGAAGTCGAAGTGCCATCTAATAAAACCTCAGGAGCACCACCTCATGTCGCAGACGTTCTACAAGAAAGGTTTTCTGGCCCTCGCCGTAGCAGCTGCATTGGGCGTTTCTTCGTTTGTTCAGGCTGATCTGAAAATTGGTGTTGCGGGCCCGATGACTGGCGCCAACGCAGCTTTTGGCGAGCAGTACATGAAGGGTGCCAAGGCAGCGGCAGACAAGATCAACGCCGCCGGTGGGGTCAACGGCGAGAAGATCGTTCTGGTGGCCGGGGACGATGCCTGCGAGCCGAAACAGGCCGTAGCCGTCGCCAACCGTTTGGTCGACCAGGACAAAGTAGCCGGTGTAGTAGGGCACTTCTGTTCTTCATCGACCATTCCGGCGTCTGAGGTGTACGCCGATGCCGGTGTGATTGCGATCACTCCTGGCTCCACCAACCCGGCGGTGACCGAGCGTGGCCTGAGCGCGATGTTCCGCATGTGTGGTCGTGATGACCAGCAGGGCATTGTGGCGGCGGATTACATAGTTGATGTGCTCAAAGGCAAGAAAGTGGCCGTTCTGCACGACAAGGACACCTATGGCCAGGGTCTGGCGGACGCTACCAAGGCGCAACTGATCAAGCGCGGCGTGACCCCTGTGCTGTACGAAGGCCTGACCCGAGGCGAAAAAGACTTCAGTGCCGTGGTGACCAAAATCCGCTCCAACGGGGCCGACGTCGTGTATTTCGGTGGCCTGCACCCGGAAGCCGGCCCGCTGGTACGCCAACTGCGTGAGCAAGGCCTCAAGGATGTGAAGTTCATGTCCGATGATGGTGTGGTCACCGACGAACTGGTTACCACCGCAGGCGGCCCGCAGTACGTTGACGGCGTTTATATGACCTTCGGTGCCGACCCGCGCCTGTTGCCAGACAGCAAGGTGGTGGTTGAAGAGTTCCGTAAGGCTGGCACCGAACCAGAGGGCTACACCCTGTACGCCTATGCTTCGGTCCAGGCCCTGGCTGACGCCTTTGCCGGCGCCAAATCCAACAAGGGTGAAGATGCTGCCAAGTGGCTCAAGGCCAACCCGGTTAAAACCGTGATGGGTGAGAAAGCCTGGGACAGCAAAGGTGACCTTAAAGTCTCCGACTACGTTATGTACCAGTGGGACAAAGACGGTAAATATCACCAACTGGAAAAACAGAAGTGAGATGAGTCACCTACCTGATGCCAGCTTCGGCGGGCATCAGGTAGGGATGGATCTGCACCACCTGTCTTCTTTTCCAGGAGTCGCGCACACCCTGCCAGCCAAGCTGTCCTGTGACGGCGTGGATGGCTTGCGTCTGCGCAAAGGCTCCAGTGCGTGAGATTGCGTTATGGATGGTATTTTCCTACAGCAACTGCTGAACGGCCTGACCCTCGGGTCTGTCTACGGCCTGATCGCCATCGGCTACACAATGGTCTACGGCATCATCGGCATGATCAACTTCGCCCACGGCGAGGTGTACATGATCTCTGCTTACCTCGCGGCGATCAGTCTGGCTCTGTTGGCATACTTCGGTATCGAATCCTTCCCGTTGTTGATGTTGGGCACCCTTATTTTCACGGTGGTGGTCACGGGCGTGTATGGCTGGGTGATCGAGCGCGTGGCCTACAAGCCGCTGCGCAATTCCACACGGTTGGCGCCGCTGATTAGCGCCATTGGTATCTCCCTTATCCTGCAGAACTATGTGCAAATCGCCCAAGGCTCACGTCAGCAGGGCGTGCCGACGTTACTTAGCGGGGCGTGGCGGGTCGATATCGGCTCAGGCTTCGTACAGCTGACCTACACCAAAGTCTTTATTCTGCTCGCCGCCTTTGTGGGCATGGGCCTGCTTACTTACATCATCAAGTACACCAAGCTGGGCCGCATGTGCCGCGCCACCCAGCAGGATCGCAAGATGGCGTCGATCCTGGGGATCAATACCGACCGGGTGATTTCCTACGTGTTCGTGATCGGTGCCGCCATGGCCGCGCTGGCTGGTGTGCTGATTACCATGAACTACGGCACGTTCGACTTCTATGCCGGTTTCATCATCGGGATCAAGGCCTTCACCGCAGCGGTGCTCGGCGGCATCGGTTCACTGCCGGGGGCCATGCTCGGCGGGATCATCCTGGGTATTTCCGAGTCGCTTTTTGCCGGGTTGATTAACTCGGATTACAAGGATGTATTCAGTTTCTCACTGCTGGTGCTGATTCTGATTTTCCGTCCTCAAGGCCTGCTGGGTCGTCCTCTCGTGGCGAAGGTGTAAGTATGTCTGTAGCCATTAATAAACCGATTGATATCAAAAAAAGCGTAGTCGACTCGATCCTGGCCGGGTTGATTTCATTGATTGTGTTCGGGCCCATCGTAGGGGTGGTGCTCGACGGTTACAGCTTCAACCTGCAACCGGCCCGGGTAGGCTGGCTGGTGGCTATCGTTATGGTCGGGCGCTTTGCCCTGAGCCTGTTTTTACAGACTGCCAAAGGGCTGAAAATCCTGCAGGGCTTTGAGTCCACAGGCTCGGGCGTGCATGTGCTGGCACCGGACTACAAGTCGCGGCTGCGCTGGATCGTGCCGTTGCTGATCGTGATTGCCATCGTGTTTCCGTTTTTCGCCAATAAATACATTCTGACCGTGGTCATCCTTGGGCTGATTTACGTGCTGCTGGGCCTGGGGCTGAATATCGTGGTCGGCCTGGCGGGGTTGCTCGACCTGGGGTATGTGGCGTTCTATGCCATCGGCGCTTATGGCCTGGCGCTGGGCTATCAATACCTGGGACTGGGTTTCTGGACGGTGCTGCCGCTGGCGGCCATTGCGGCGGCGATGGCGGGATGCATTCTGGGGTTTCCGGTGTTGCGCATGCACGGTGACTATCTGGCCATCGTGACCCTGGGCTTTGGTGAAATCATCCGTCTGATCCTCAACAACTGGCTGTCGTTTACCGGCGGGCCAAATGGCATGCCGGTGCCATCGCCGACCTTTTTCGGCCTGGAGTTCGGCCGGCGCGCGAAAGATGGCGGGGTGCCATTTCATGAGTTCTTCGGCCTGGAATACAACCCCAATATCAAGTTCCTGTTTATCTATATCGTGCTGTTTCTAGTGGTGCTGCTGGTGTTGTACATCAAGCACCGCCTGACCCGCATGCCGATCGGTCGCGCCTGGGAAGCGCTGCGCGAAGACGAAATTGCCTGCCGTTCCATGGGCCTCAACCATGTGCTGGTCAAGCTGTCGGCGTTCACCATTGGTGCCTCCACGGCTGGCCTGGCCGGGGTGTTCTTTGCCAGCTACCAGGGTTTTGTTAACCCTTCCTCGTTCACCTTCTTCGAGTCGGCGCTGATCCTCGCCATTGTGGTGCTCGGCGGCATGGGCTCGACAGTGGGCGTGGTGATCGCCGCATTCGTGCTGACGGTGGCTCCTGAACTGTTGCGCAGCTTTGCCGAGTACCGGGTGCTGCTGTTTGGTGTGTTGATGGTGTTGATGATGATCTGGCGACCACGAGGCCTGATCCGCATCAGCCGTGTCGGAGTTGCGCCACGCAAGGGGGTTGCGCCATGAGCGAATTGTCAAAAGACGACGTGGTGCTCTCGGTCGACAAACTGATGATGCACTTTGGCGGGATCAAGGCCCTGAGCGATGTCAGCCTCAAGGTCAAACGCAACTCGATCTTTGCCCTGATCGGCCCCAACGGTGCCGGTAAAACTACAGTGTTCAACTGCTTGACCGGCTTTTACAAAGCCAGCGGCGGCAGGATCGAACTCAATGCCCGCGGTACTCGTACCAACGTGATCAAGCTACTGGGGGAGCCGTTCAGGCTGAGCGACTTTGTATCGCCCAAGGCGTTTGCCAGCCGGCTGTATTACAAAATGTTCGGCGGAACACATCTGGTCAACCGCTCGGGGCTGGCGCGCACGTTCCAGAATATCCGCCTGTTCAAGGAAATGTCGGTATTGGAAAACCTGCTGGTGGCCCAGCATATGTGGGTCAACCGCAACATGCTCGCCGGCATCCTCAATACCAAGGGCTATCGCAAGGCTGAAAGCGATGCGCTGGATCATGCCTTCTACTGGCTGGAGGTGGTTGACCTGGTGGACTGTGCCAATCGCCTGGCCGGTGAATTGTCCTATGGCCAGCAGCGACGCCTGGAGATTGCCCGGGCCATGTGTACGCGGCCGCAAATCATCTGCCTGGACGAACCGGCGGCAGGCCTCAACCCGCAGGAAACCGAAGCGTTGAGCGGGATGATCCGCCTGCTGCGCGACGAACACGACCTGACGGTGGTGTTGATCGAGCACGACATGGGCATGGTCATGAGCATTTCCGATCACATCGTGGTGCTCGACCACGGCAACGTGATTGCCGAAGGCGGGCCTGAGGCCATCCGCAACGACCCCAAAGTGATTGCGGCCTACCTTGGCGCAGACGAAGAGGAGCTGATATGACGGGCACGATCCTCGAGCTCAAGGAACTGGACGTTCACTACGGGCCGATCCAGGCCCTGAAAAAAGTCTCGATGCATATTGAGGAGGGCGAAACGGTAAGCCTGATCGGCTCCAACGGCGCGGGTAAATCCACGTTGCTGATGTCGATTTTTGGCCAGCCCCGGGCCAGCGGCGGGCAAATTATCTACCAGGGGGTGGACATTACCCACAAGTCCTCGCACTACATCGCCTCCAACGGTATCGCCCAGTCGCCGGAAGGCCGTCGCGTGTTTCCGGACATGTCGGTGGAAGAAAACCTGCTGATGGGCACCATCCCCATTGGCGACAAATATGCCGACGAAGACATGCAGCGCATGTTCGAGTTGTTCCCCCGGCTCCTGGAGCGGCGCAATCAGCGGGCCATGACCATGTCGGGTGGCGAACAGCAAATGCTCGCCATTGCCCGAGCGCTGATGAGCCGGCCCAAGCTGCTGTTGCTGGATGAGCCCAGCCTGGGGTTGGCACCGATTGTGGTGAAGCAGATTTTTGCCACGCTGCGGGAGCTGGCAGGCACTGGCATGACCATCTTTCTGGTGGAGCAGAACGCCAACCATGCCCTGCGGTTGTCGGACCGGGCCTATGTGATGGTCAACGGTGAAATCCGTCTGACCGGCACCGGCAAGGAACTGCTGAGTAACGAGGAGGTGCGTAACGCTTATTTGGGCGGGCATTAACAGGCATTTCACATCTCTCTGTGTGGGAGCGAGCCTGCTCGCGATGGCATCACTGCGGTTTGTTTGAATCACCGCGTCGATCCCATCGCGAGCAGGCTCGCTCCCACATGTCTTTTTGTCAGACAATTCCACCCCGCCCGCCCTCGCCGCAAATTGTGGAAAACAATATTACAACGCTGTGAAAGCGCGACATAAAGCCGCTGCAATTACCTGTTTTGTCATCATTTTGACTTGTCCCCGTTTGCTGTGGAGGTGGCTGTGGGTAACGTGGGAGTAGTTGGCTGTAGCCCTTTATTTACAAGGTGTCCAGCTGGGTGGTTATTTTTCGACCAGCGGCTTTTGCGCAGCCGTTGCGCCGATTTGTCAACAGGTTTGTACGGGTGTAAAGAGCGTCTGGAAATAATGACTAACCTGTGGATAAGTCTGTGGTTAAACTCTGGAAAGAATGCTCCAGGCAGCGTAATTACTGGCCTCTGGCTATCTGGCGGATTTTCCACGGTTGCACCTTTTTGGGGCGTCTGCATGCGGGGTGTGCCCGGGTCAAGTAAAAAAGTCTTACCGATGCTCTCTATCCCTTGTGGATCGGGGCTTTGCGCTTTTTGGAGTTGCCCCCAAAGACTGTGGACGGGCCTGTGGATAAGGTGAGCGCATATGGCTCCAGCCCTTGTTCGTCGTGGCTTGTCGCGTGCTGGTTGTTTTTTGTACAGACTTGTTTTGAAAACACCGCAGGTTGCCGCTGAACGCTAGCCGGGGCATTCTGCTAAACGTCCAATTCAACGGCGGCCGATGCCCGCCAGCCAAGGAGAACATGATGACTTCCACCCTGTTTATTACGGGCGCGACTTCCGGATTTGGTGAAGCATGTGCACGCAAGTTTGCACAGGCAGGCTGGAAACTGGTGTTGACGGGGCGACGCGAAGACCGTTTGAAAGCATTGTGCGAAGAGTTATCCAAGCAAACCGAAGTACACGGCCTGGTGGTGGATGTGCGCGACCGTGCCGCGATGGAAGCGGCGATTGCCGGTTTGCCACCTTCGTTCAGCACATTGCGTGGGCTTATCAACAACGCGGGCCTGGCCCTGGGCACCGACCCTGCGCCCAAATGCGATCTCGACGATTGGGAGACCATGGTCGACACCAATATCAAGGGCCTGCTCTACACCACCCGCCTGCTGTTGCCACGACTGATTGCCTACGGCCGTGGTGCCGGGATCGTTAACCTGGGTTCCATCGCGGGTAGTTATCCTTACCCCGGCAGCCATGTGTATGGCGGTACCAAGGCGTTTGTAAAACAGTTCTCCCTGAACCTGCGCTGCGATTTGCAGGGCACGGGCGTGCGGGTCAGCAACGTTGAGCCGGGCCTGTGCGAGAGCGAGTTCTCGATGGTGCGCTTTGGCGGCGACAAGGCTCGCTACGACGCGACCTATCAGGGCGCCGAACCGATTCAGCCAGAAGACATCGCCGAGACCATTTTCTGGGTGCTCAATACTCCGGCCCACGTCAACATCAACCGCCTTGAGCTGATGCCCGTCACGCAGTCCTGGAGCGGTTTTGCCATCGAGCGCCACGCCAAGGAGTAAACTCACCCCTGGCAGCCCACCTGCGACCTCCTGAGGGGGTCGCATTCAATCGGGCTGAAAAGGAGTTTGTGTGAGTAACCGTGGTGAGCAGAAACTGCTCAAGCAATCGACCGTTCTAATGTTCGCGGTGGCCATTGCCGGCATCGTGACGGGTTTTATTTCGGGTTCCGAATCCATCATGTTCGATGGGTTTTTCTCTCTGATCGCGACTTTTATCAAAGTGCTGATGCTGATTACGGCGCAACTGATCGCCAAGGAAAGCAACCAGCGTTTCCAGTTCGGTTTTTGGCACCTTGAGCCCATGGTGCTGCTGATTGAAGGCAGCTTCCTGTTGTTGATTGCGATCTACGCCTTTCTCAATGGCGTGTTCGGCATTATCAATGGCGGGCGCGATATCGAGCTGGGGCTGGTGATCGTCTATGCGGCGGTGTTCACCGTTGTTGAATTTGCCTACTACTTCTGGGTAAAGCGCAAAAATCGCAAGCTCAAGTCAACCCTGATCCAGTTCGATAATGTCAGCTGGCTGGTGGATGCCATGTTGTCGGTGGGGCTGTTGATAAGTTTTGTCACAGCGTTGCTCTTGAAGCAGCAGGGTTATGCACAGTGGGCCGCTTATGTTGACCCGGCGATCCTGATTTTGCTGGCGCTGAGCATGCTTGCGCCGGCGTTCAAGATCCTCAAGCCGGCCTTGCGTGATGTGCTCGGGATTGTCCCGGACGCGCTGGATGACAAGGTGCGGGATGTGCTCGAGGAAATGTCGGCGCGGCATGGTTTTGAAGGCTACAAAACCTATGTGCAGAAGCACGGGCGGGCACGGTTTATAGAGATTCATATCGTGTTGCCGGCAGGTTATCCACTGACCAGCGTGAAGACCCTTGATGCACTGCGCGAAGAGATCTCCGGGCTGCTGGGTGCCGCGGACAGTGCGCGCTGGCTGACCATCAGCTTTACCGGTGATCGTAAGTGGATTGCCTGAGCCAGCCTTGAGTGGTGGGAGCGGGCTTGCTCGCGATTCAGGCGGCGCGGTTTGTCAGGACTATTTCGGTGATGCCATCGCGAGCAAGCCCGCTCCCACAGCTGTTGGTGTTAGCCGAGGTATTGCGCCAAACCGCTGTAACAGGTGGCCAGATGATAAGGCGTGGTCGACGGCATATCCTCGCGGCTGACCTTGCCCGCGCCATCGCGGCATTCGTACCAGCCACCGGCATGTAGAAACTTCTGCTGCAGCGCCAGCAATTGACGCTGCACCTGTGCCTGGTTGTTCGGGCGTAAGGTCAGGGCGCGCAGGTACTCGGCCTGTGCCCAGATACGCTGGGTACCATCGCGCAGGCTGCCATCAGGGGCCAGCATGCCGCACACCGCGCCGCTCTGCGGGTCGACCCCCACCTGCTCGGCAAACCCGAACGCCCGCTCCAGCGAACCGTGCAACGGCGTCTGGCGCAGCAGTGGCGAAGACTCCAGCAAAAAGAACCACTCGAATTGATGCCCCGGTTCAAACCAGTTATCCACAGCTCCGAGCGGTTTTTCCAGCATGACGTTATGCACAGGCTCGATAAAGCGCTGTTGCATACCCTCGGCCAGGGCCAGCAAGGCCGTCTGCACTGGCTTATCGTCACGTACCGACAAAGTGGCCAGGAACGCTTCGGCCAAGTGCATCAACGGGTTTTGCAGCGGGCCGCTGCCCAGTGGCGACCAATCCCGCTCCAGGCTGGCTTCATACAGGCCGTTGCCGTCATTGAAACGTTCAGCCACCACTGCCAGTGCGCCATTGAGCGCCGACGCCACTTGTGGTTCGCGCACTTTCGCCCAGTAATGGGCACAGGCAAAGATGATAAAGGCGTGGGTGTAGAGGTCTTTGCGTTGATCCAGCGGCGCGCCATCGGAGCCGATGCTGTAGAACCAGCCACCGTGCTCGGCGTCATGAAAATGCAGGTGCATTGAGCGGAACAGTTCAGCAGCGCGTTCGGCGGCACCGGGGAAGGTCGGGTCGTCGATCAGGCTGGCGAACAGGTACAGCTGCCGTGCGCAAGCCATGGCGCGATAGCGCTGGGGTGGCAGCGGCTGGTGCGCGGGGCTCAAGGCCTCGAAGGGCAGTGCGAGTTCGGCATTCCAGCCGGGGCCTTGCCAGAGCGGCACGATGACCTGGCGAAAATGCTGCTGTACTGCCGCAAATTGGGCGGTCAGTTCAAGCGGGAAGTCGGAGCTGGCTACATCAGGCATCGGTGGGTGTCGTCACGGCTGGGGCGATTGCGCGACATGATACACCGTGATTCCCCGGATGATCTCAACTCTGTGGGAGCGAGCCTGCTCGCGATGGCATCGCTGCGTTTTTCTGATGTACCCCGTCGCGGCCATCGCGAGCAGGCTCGCTCCCACAGATGATTTCACCGCTATTGGATCAACAATCCCTGACGCTCAATAAACGCCACGATGGTGTCCAGGCCATGTCCGGTCTTCTGGTTGCTGAACACAAAGGGTTTTGCACCGCGCATGCGCTTGGTGTCGCTGTCCATCAGTTCCAGCGATGCGCCCACCAGCGGCGCAAGGTCGATTTTGTTGATCACCAGCAGGTCCGATTTGCAGATCCCCGGCCCGCCCTTGCGCGGCAACTTGTCCCCGGCGGACACGTCGATCACGTAAATGGTCAGGTCGGACAGCTCCGGGCTGAAGGTGGCCGACAAGTTATCCCCACCCGATTCCACCAGAATCAGGTCAAGGCCGGGAAAGCGTCGGTTCAACTGATCCACAGCCTCCAGGTTGATCGAAGCATCTTCACGAATCGCTGTGTGCGGGCAGCCGCCGGTTTCTACACCGATGATCCGCTCTGGCGCCAGCGCCTCATTGCGCACCAGAAAGTCAGCATCTTCACGGGTGTAGATATCGTTGGTGACGACGGCCAGGTTGTACTTTTCCCGCAGGGCCAGGCACAGGGCCAGGGTGAGCGCAGTTTTGCCGGAGCCTACCGGGCCACCGATGCCAACACGCAAAGGCTGTGTGTTCATTGCTTTCTCCTAGGAACGAAACAGGCGGCTGTACTGGCGCTCGTGGGCCATGCTCGCCAAAGACAGGCCGAAAGCGGCACTGCCAATGTGGGATAAGTGGAGGCTACTGGCGTGTTGCTGGGCCTGCTGCAACGCAGCCGACAGTTCGCTGGTCATGCGCTGGGCCGCTTGCTGGCCCAGGGGCAGGGTTTTCATCAGCACGGCCAACTGGTTTTCCAGCCAGCTCCAAAGCCAGGCGGCCAATGCGTCCTGTGGGTCGATGCCCCAGGCGCGGGCGGCCAATGCCCAGCCCAGCGCCAGATGGGGCTCGGCCTGTTGTGCGAGAAACTCGCGTGCGGGCTCGTCCAGCTCCGGTAAGCCGGTGAGTAACTGTTGCAGGGAATACCCCATTTGCCGGCTTTCCTGATGCAGTTCGCGGGTTTCACGGCTGGCGCGATGCTCGTCACACAAACGCTGCAAAGCGTTCCAGTCTTGATCCGCTGCGGCCTGACAGTGGGCGAGCAACAAGGGCGCCTCGAAGCGGGCGAGGTTGAGCAGCAATTGATCGCGGATCCAGCGCGCTGCCGTGGCCGGGTCAGCCACGCGGCCGTTTTCAACGGCCATTTCTAGCCCCTGGGAATAGCTGTAGCCGCCAATGGGCAGCTGCGGGCTGGCCAGGCGCAAGAGCGCCCAGGCCGGGTTCACAAGCGCACACCAAACTGATGCAACCGCGGGGCGTAGTTGAAGTCCTCTTCGCCCGCACGGGAGTGGTGATGGCCACCGCCATAGGCGCCGTGTTCGGGCTGAAACGGTGCTTCGATGGCCTCGATATGGGCACCCAGTTGCTCCAGCATGGCCTTGAGCACGTAGTCGTCAAGCAGGCGTAACCAGCCATCACCCACTTGCAGGGCGACGTGGCGGTTGCCCAGGTGATAAGCGGCGCGGGTCAGTTCAAAAGCATTGCAGCAGGTGACATGCAGGAGCTTTTCGGGGCTGGCACAGACGCGCACGATGCGCCCGTCCTGAGCCTGCAGAAATTCGCCATCAACCAGCGGTGACTGGCCACGGTCAAGGAACAGGCCGACATCTTCGCCGCTGCTGCTGAAACAACGCAGGCGACTTTTGCTGCGGGCTTCGAAGTTCAGGTGTAACTCGGCGCTCCACACGGGGTGGGACTGGACTCTGCGATGAATCACCAGCATCGGAAGGCTTCCTGCAATGGACATTACTCCAACCACAGCAAGGGGCTTGCCAACCCGGTCGGAGGCTGCAAATGCAGGCCCAAAAAGGGTGCAGAAAGATGAAGATGTTCTATATAAGTGCGCAATCTGCGCATCGGCGCACCAATGGGGTGCGCTTGCGATTACTCGGTACTGCCCAGGCCTTTCCAGTGCTTGAGCCCGATAAAAATAAAGCGCAGTTGCTGACTGATCTTGGCCTGGGGCTGCAGGTGATCGGGCAGTGAATCTGCAGGCGGGTCGATCACGTCGGGCAAGGCGGCAAATACGCTTTTGACCACCAGATCGGCGATCACGGTAAGGCCGGCATGATTCAGGTGCGCTAACTTGGGCTTGGAGCCAAGGTCGGCCGCCAGATCCGAAGTGATGTCTTCGCGCAGGGCGCCAATGGCCTGGCGAACCGGTTGCGAACCGCCGTATTGCTCGCGGGCCAGAAACAGAAACTGCGAGCGGTTGGCTTCTACCACGTCGAGAAAAATTCGTACCGAGGCGTTGATCACACCGCCCATAAACAGTTCGTTGTGACGCACCAGACGAATGGTTTCACGAAAGGTCTGGCCGACTTCACTGACCAGGGCCAGGCCCAGTTGGTCCATGTCGCTGAAGTGGCGATAAAAACCGGTCGGCACGATGCCAGCGGTCTTTGCGACTTCGCGCAGGCTCAGGCTGCCAAAGCCGCGACCCGACTCCATCAAGTGGCGGGCAGCATCCATCAGCGCAAGGCGGGTTTGTTGCTTCTGTTCGGCACGAGGCAGCATCGGGGCTGGTATTCCAGACAAGTACAGCGGCGCACTCTAGCAAATCGGCTTTGATGACGTCGAACGGTGTACTGCACAAAGTGTGGGGGCGGGCTTGCTCGCGATGCAGGTTACGCGGGCTAGCGGATCAGCGGCAGGGATGCATTGGCGAGCAAGCCTGCTCCCACACCTGCGAAAGGCTTAGCTCGCATGCTTGTTGCGTTCTGCCAGACGATCAGCGCCACCTTCGGCGACAAACTGGCTGCCCGGAGTGCGATCGTAGCCATCTTCGGCATAGCTGTTTTGTTGGTCCAGGGTACGTTGTGCGCCGTCTTCGGCAACCGGGTTGAGCGGCTGGCTCAAGGAGCTCGATGCTGGTTGGGCCATTGGGGTCGGCTCTTCATCGGCAGGCATGGCGAAGGCGTTGAAGGCCATCAGTGAAAGGGAAAGACCAAACAGGACTGGGCGTTTCATGGTGTGTGCTCCGTAGCAATGCAACTAAGTAGGTGTGATGGCAATGCTACGCTTGGCTGCCGGATATCAAAGTTCATACGGCCAATGGTGATAATCGACAAAATTGATTGTTCAGGCTGGGAGGCTCTAGCCCGGGGCTTTTGAAATTTTTTATACGAAAGCCGTACCGGGGTTAAACCTTCCGGCGTCTTTGCCAGTCGTACATTTATGGCGTCGTAACTGGGACGTTCTGTGGAATTCAAGGAGCCGTGACATGACGCGCACCCGTAAGACCCTTGCCTGGGCAGGCGGTATTTCCGTTCTGCTGGTGGCCGTGCTGGTGGTGATCCTCGCTACCTTCGACTGGAACCGCATCAAGCCGACCATCAACAGCAAAGTGTCTGAAATCCTCCACCGCCCGTTTGCTATTAACGGTGACCTGGCTGTGCGCTGGCAGCGCGAAGAGGATCAGGGCGGCTGGCGGGCCTGGGTGCCGTGGCCCCATGTGATTGCTCAGGACCTGACCCTGGGCAACCCCGAGTGGGCGAAAACTGCGCAAATGGCCAGCCTGAAAAGAGTCGAGCTGCGCCTGTCGCCGCTGGCGCTGTTGACCCAAACCGTGGATATCCCGCGCATCAATCTGACAGAGCCCAGCGCCAGTCTTGAGCGCCTGGCTGATGGCCGGGCGAACTGGACCTTTACCTTCGACCCCAAGGACCCGGATGCCGAGCCTTCAGCCTGGACGCTGGACATCGGTGCTATCGGCTTCGACAAGGGGCATGTGACCCTCAATGACCAGACCCTGAAAACCCGACTGGACGTGCTGATCGACTCGCTGGGCAAACCCATCCCGTTTAGCGAGATCGTCGGCGAAAAAGACGCGAAAAAGGCCCTGGAGAAGGGCGGCAAACCGCAGGACTATGCGTTCGCCCTCAAGGTCAAAGGCCAGTACCACGGTCAGCAGCTCAACGGCAGCGGTAAAATTGGCGGTCTGCTGGCATTGCAGGACGCGACTCAGCCTTTCCCGTTGCAAGCCCGGGTCAGCATTGCCGACAGCCATGTCGAGCTGGCCGGGACCTTGACCGATCCGCTCAATCTGGGTGCCCTGGACCTGCGCCTGAAATTGGCCGGTACCAGCCTGAGCAATCTCTATCCGTTGACCGGCGTGACCTTGCCGGATTCGCCGCCGTACTCCACCGACGGCCATTTGACCGCCAAATTGCGTGATGCCAATGGCGCGACCTTCAGCTATGAAAATTTCAACGGCAAAATCGGCAGCAGTGATATCCATGGCGATCTGAAATATGTGGCCAGCCAGCCACGGCCCAAGCTGTCCGGCAAGCTGGTGTCCAACCAGTTGCTGATGGCTGACCTGGGGCCGTTGATCGGTGCCGACTCCAACACCCAGCAAAAAGCCCGGGGCAGCGAGAGCAAGCAGCCTGCGGGCAAGGTGCTGCCGGTGGAAGAGTTTCGCACCGAGCGCTGGCGCGATATGGACGCAGACGTAGAACTCACCGGCAAACGTATCGTGCAAAGCGCCGAGCTGCCGTTTACCGACCTCTACACCCATGTGGTGCTCAATGATGGCGAACTGAGTCTTGAACCGCTGCGTTTTGGCGTGGCAGGTGGCAAGCTGGATGCGCAAATTCGTCTCAACGGCCGTGCTGCGCCCCTGAAAGGCAGCGCCAGGCTGACCGCGCGCAACTTTAAACTCAAGCAACTGTTTCCCACCTTTGAGCCGATGAAAACCAGCTTCGGCGAACTCAATGGTGATGCCACGATTACCGGTACCGGCAATTCGGTGGCCAAGTTGTTGGGCACCGCCAACGGTGATCTGAAGATGATCATCAATGACGGCGCTATCAGTCGCAGCCTTATGGAAATTGCCGGCCTGAACGTAGGCAACTATGTAGTGGGCAAGATTTTTGGCGACGAGGACGTGAAGATCAACTGCGCGGCAGCGGACCTGGGGATCAAGAACGGGCTGGCCAGTACCCGGTTGTTTGTGTTCGATACCGAGAACGCGATTATCTATATCGATGGCACGATCAACCTTGCTACCGAGCAACTGGACTTGAAGATCACTCCAGAGTCCAAGGGCTTGCGTCTGTTTTCGTTGCGTTCACCGCTGTATGTACGCGGTACCTTTGCCAACCCTTCAGCGGGTGTGCAAGCCGTGCCGCTGCTGTTACGTGGTGCGGGCATGGTGGCATTGGGTGTGATTGCGGGGCCGGCGGCGGGATTACTGGCGTTGGTCGCCCCAAGCGGTGGCGAACCCAACCAGTGCGCGCCGCTGCTGCAACAAATGCAGCAGGGCAAGGTGCCGAAGACGGTGAAGTAGATCAAAAGTCCCTCACCCTCTCCCGGAGGGAGAGGGGACTAAAGGCAAAAGTGGATCCGGGCAACGCCACCAGTTGACTCCCTCTCCCTGCGAAGGCTTGAGCCGGACATCGAAAGCGGGCAGGGAGAGGGCTGGGGTGAGGGCTAAATCACGCCGCCCGCAACGGCGTAGTCCAGCGCTCCGACAGAATTACCCCTCCCAGAGTCAGCGCCCCGCCAATCAGGTGATAGGCATGTAGTTGCTCTTTGAGCACCACCGCTGCGATCAGCGCGGTAATCAACGGCAGCAGGTTGAAGAACAGCGTGGTACGGCTCGGGCCAAGGTTGGCCACGGCTTTCATCCAGGCCAGCGGTGCGATCATCGACGCCAGCACACAGGCATAAAGCACCAGCCCCATGTTATGCACCGTCGGGCCGACCTTAGGTGAGGCCAGATACAGCGGAAACAACACCACAATCGCCACCAGCACCTGCATATACAGCATCTGCAGCGGCGGCAGGCGCAGTTGCCATTTTTTCAGCAGGGTGCTGTAAACCGCATAGGCCAGGGTGGCGACCAGCATCATCGCGTCACCCAGGTTCAGGCCGTGATCGAGCAAGGCCGCCAGGCTGCCGCTCGACACCACCACCAGTACCCCGACAAACGATACGACCGCGCCCACCAAGGCCCCGGCAGTCAGGCGCTGCCCCAGGCTGATAATCGACATGCTCAGAACCATCAGCGGCATCAATGACAGGATAATGCCCATATTGGTCGCCGACGTACGGGCCGCCGCGTAGTAGGCCAGGCTCTGGTACACCGCCATGCCGAGCACGCCGAGGATGAAAATCTTGCCCAGGTTGGGGCGGATGATCGGCCAGTTGCTCATCACCGGCTTGAGCATAAAGGGGGTAAACAGCAGGCCAGCCAGCAGCCAGCGATAAAAGCCGATCTCGGACGGGAAGATCGCTCCCACCGCAAGCTTGTTGATAACGGTATTGCCGGCCCAGATCAAAATGGCCAGTAGCGGGTAAGCGTATTGCATCGGTGACAACCACAGGGTTAATGAGCGGTGATTATCCGCTTGTCTGTCTGCGAGCCTATACTGCGATCCAGCCAACCTCACCCCGTATCCAGACAGCATGCACAAGAATCTGATCAACGTCCCCGAGTTCGACGGTCTGCCAGCGCCGGTTTACTTTCGCTATGCCGAGATTGAGGCCCACAGCCATGCCGTGCCCCATACCCATGCCTGGGGCTCACTGGATTATGTGGCCCACGGTGTGATGCGCTTTGAAGTCGATGGCCGGCGCTTTATGTCGCCGCCGCAATACGCGGTCTGGGTGCCGCCCAACACCGAGCACAGTGCCTACAACGCCCAGGCGATTGTTTATCGCTCTGTGTATCTGGATGCCGTGCATTGCCAGCACTTGCCGACCACCCCGGTCACCCTGGCTATCAGCGATATTCTCAAGGCCATCCTCAGCGACTTTGCCCGCCGCGATATCAATATCCCGCAAAGCGAAGCCGATGTAAGACTGGCCCGGGTGCTGGTCGATCAATTGCGCCAGGCACCGGTGCATCAGTGCTTCTTGCCTTATGCCAGCCATCCGGGCCTGTTGCTGGTGTTGGAAGCGCTGCAACAGAGCCCAGGCGACAACCGCCCGTTGGGCCAGTGGGCGCAGCAGGTGCATGTCAGCGAACGTACATTGGCGCGGGTGTTTGTGCGGGAACTGGGCATGAGCTTTGGCGAGTGGCGTCAGCGTCTGCGGTTTCTGGCCGCGATTGAGGCGCTGGAGTCTGCGCGCAGCGTGCAGGACGTGGGCTTCGACCTGGGTTACAGCACCTCGTCGGCGTTTATCGCAATGTTCCAGCGCCAGGCCGGATGTACCCCGGAGCAGTATCGACGTCAGGCACGAGTGCTGTAACAGAGTTTGTCTACACTTCAGGAATCGCGCTGCCCGTTGGCGCGCCAACAAGGAGAAAACTCCATGAAGATGCTGCATGTTCCTTTGCTGATGATAGGTCTCCTCCTGTGTTCCCAGGGCTTTGCGGCCACGGCCCAACAAAACAAAATGACCACCTGTAACGCTGACGCCAGTGCCAAGGCCCTTAAGGGTGATGAGCGCAAAGCCTTTATGAGTACCTGCCTCAAAGCCAAGCCGGCGACGCAGCAGGACAAGATGAAAACCTGCAATGCCACCGCCGGCACCCAGGCCCTCAAGGGCGATGCGCGCAAAGCCTTTATGAGTGATTGCCTGAAGAAAAAATGATCGGCACTGTGGGAGCGGGCTTGCTCGCGATGGCCTCACTGCGGTTTAACTGACATACCGCAGCGCCTGATTCGCGAGCAAGCCCGCTCCCACAGGGTGTATGCCGTCCCGCCAGTCACAAATTCTAGTGCTCGCAGCTGAAGGCTGGCAGACTGCTTGTCCTTTCACGCTGTCAGTTTTGAGGCTGTATGCCATCGTTTTCTCAGCGTCACATCGTCTTGGCCAGCTACATCATTATTGCTGGCGGCCTGCTATTGGTTTTCCCGTTGCGTTTGTTGCCCAGCCTGCTGGCGGGCTTGTTGGTGTTCGAACTGGTCAATATGCTCACCCCGCAATTGCAGCGTCTGATTGCCGGGCGCCGTGCGCGCTGGCTGGCGGTGGCTTTGCTGGGTACGGTGATTGTCAGCGTACTGGCGCTGATCTTTGCCGGTGCCATCAGTTTTCTGTTGCATGAGGCGGAAAACCCCGGCGCTTCACTGAATAAATTCATGGCCGTAGTCGATCGGGCCCGCGGCCAGTTGCCGCCGTTCCTGGACAGCTACCTGCCAGCCAGTGCTGCCGAGTTCCGGATTGCCATCGGGCAATGGATGAACAAGCACCTCAGCGATCTGCAACTGGTGGGCAAAGACGCCGCGCATATGTTCGTGACCCTGCTGATCGGCATGGTGCTGGGGGCCATCATGGCCTTGCAGACCATTCCTGATATCAGCCGCCGCAAGCCGCTGTCGGCTGCGCTGTTCGAGCGTCTGCACCTGCTGGTACAAGCCTTCCGCAATATCGTTTTTGCGCAAATCAAGATCGCGCTGCTCAACACGGTATTTACCGGGATCTTTCTGGCTGTAGTCCTGCCGCTGCTGGGCGTGCATCTGCCGCTGACCAAAACTCTGATCGTGCTGACCTTCCTGCTGGGTTTGCTGCCGGTGATTGGCAACCTGATTTCCAACACCCTGATCACTATCGTCGGTTTGTCGCTATCGATCTGGGTGGCGATCGGGGCGCTGGGTTATCTGATTGTTATCCACAAGCTGGAATACTTCCTCAACGCCAAGATCGTCGGCGGGCAAATCAGTGCCAAGTCGTGGGAATTGCTGCTGGCGATGCTGGTATTTGAAGCAGCCTTCGGCCTGCCGGGCGTGGTGGCGGGGCCGATCTACTATGCGTATTTGAAGAGTGAGTTGAAGCAGGTGGGGTTGGTGTAACGGCTTGCCCCAACCCTCTCCCGGACGGAGAGGGTTGGGGCGAGGGTTTTAGCCGTAACGCTTTTTAGCCTCAATCGCCAGACCGCTGCCGATGCTGCCGAAGATGTTGCCTTCAACATGCTGCGCATTCGGCAACATGGCCGCGACGCTCTGGCGCAAGGCCGGAATCCCGCTCGAACCACCGGTGAAGAACACCGTATCCACCTGCTCGACACCCACGCCGGCATTGCCCAGCAATTGCGTCACGCTGTTGCGGATGCGTTCCAGCTGGTTGTCGATGGACTCTTCAAACATCGCCCGGCTCAGGTTTACGCTCAACCCCGCTTCAACCCGGTCCAGCGGCACATGGCGGCTGTCGTTGTGGGTCAGTTCGATCTTGGTCTGCTCGATTTCCATCGCCAGCCAGTGTCCGGCACGCTGCTCGATCAGTTTGAACAGACGGTCGATACCGCCGGTATCCTCAATGTCGTAACGCATGCTGCCCAGCGACAGCTGGGATTTTTGCGAGTACACGGAGTTGATGGTGTGCCAGGTCGCCAGGTTCATATGATGGCTGGTAGGCATGTAGGCGCCGCTTTTCATGCGGCTGCCGTAGCCGAACAATGGCATCACGCCTTGCAGGCTCAGCTGTTTGTCGAAATCGGTACCGCCCACGTGTACGCCGCCGGTGGCCAGAATATCGTCCTGGCGGTTGTCCAGGCCACGGCGCTCGGGCGACAGGCGCACCAGGGAGAAGTCGGACGTACCACCGCCGATATCGACAATCAGCACCAGCTCTTCGCGCTCGATGGTGGACTCATAGTCAAATGCCGCGGCGATCGGTTCGTACTGGAAGGACACTTCCTTGAAGCCGATGGCGCGGGCCACGTCAGTCAGGGTGTTTTCGGCTTCCTGGTCGGCCAGGGGGTCGTCGTCGACGAAAAATACCGGGCGACCGAGTACCACTTCTTCGAATTCACGACCGGCGGTCGCTTCGGCGCGCTTTTTCAGCTGGGCGATAAACAGCCCCAGCAAGTCCTTGAACGGCATCGCCGTGCCCAGAACGCTGGTGTCGTGCTTGATCAGCTTGGAACCCAGCAGGCTTTTGAGCGAGCGCATCAGGCGGCCTTCGTAGCCTTCCAGGTACTCATGCAGCGCCAGACGGCCGTACACCGGGCGGCGTTCTTCCATATTGAAGAACACCACCGAGGGCAGGGTGATCTTGTCGTCCTCCAGCGCAATGAGGGTTTCCACGCCTGGACGCAGCCAGCCGACGGTGGAGTTTGACGTGCCGAAGTCGATACCGCAGGCACGTGCTGGAGAGGCGCTTTTCATGTCTTTCGTGTTCCGGTCAAAAAACGGCCGCGCAGTGTATGTCAGACCGCCGCAGAATCGAAGCACGACTAATCGTTAAATCGCAGGTTTTAATCCACTTGAAAGACTATCCTTGATCCCCAAACTTCCAGTCATTGGCGTGGCAGTCTTTAGGCTGCCGATAAACATTGGCAGCGCTGTTCTTGAGGCCGGTCAAATGACAGGCCGGGCAACCGGAGCATTCTGGTGACCTGAGCTGCGCGATATTGATAACGGATGGTGATCCTTACATGGACTTCAAAGACTATTACAAGATCCTGGGTGTCGAGCCCACGGCGGACGATAAGGCGATCAAGACCGCCTATCGCAAGCTGGCGCGCAAGTATCACCCGGATGTGAGCAAGGAAAAGGACGCCGAGAGCAAGTTCAAGGATGTCAACGAGGCGTATGAAGCGCTTAAAAGCGCCGAAAAACGCGCTGAATACGACGAAATTCGCAAATACGGCCAGCATGGCCAGCCGTTCCAGGGGCCGCCGGGCTGGCAAGGCCGTTCCAGCGGCGGTTTCGAAGACAATGGCGATTTTTCGGACTTCTTCAGCTCGATCTTCGGTTCGCGTGGTGGCGGTTTTGGTGGGCAATCAGGCCGCAGTGCGGGCCGTCGCGGGCAGGATGTTGAAATGGAATTGCCGATTTTCCTTGAAGAAACCCTGTCGGGTGAGTCCAAGCCCATCAGCTTTCAGATAGGCGGGGTCAGCAAGACCCTGAACGTGAAGATCCCGGCCGGTGTGACCGACGGTGAGCGCATCCGCCTTAAAGGCCAGGGTGGCCCTGGCGTGGGTGGCGGGGCCAACGGTGATCTGTACCTGATCATCCGTTTTGCACCGCATCCGAAGTTCGATGTTGAAGGCCATGACCTGGTTATCACGGTTCCTCTGGCGCCGTGGGAAGCTGCGCTGGGCACCAAGGTGGCGATACCGACCCTGACCAGCAAGGTGATGATGACCATTCGCCCTGACAGCCAGAGCGGTCAGCGCATGCGCATCAAGGGGCACGGCCTGGTGGACAAGCAAGGCCAGCGCGGTGATTTGTATGCGCAACTGAAAGTGGTCATGCCGACCCATGGCGACGAGGCCACCAAGGCCCTGTGGCAAGAACTTGCCGACAAAGCAGCATTTGATCCGAGAGCCCAATGGAGTAACTGATCATGAGCAGCACCCTGATCGTTCAGCTGGACATGGAAAGGTTCTGCGAAGAGGCCAATATCCCGGCCACTTACGTGATAGAGATTGTCGAACACGGAATTATCGAACCTCAGGGCCGCACGCCTGACGTGTGGCGTTTTGAAGACTACGAACTGGTCATCGCCAGACGCGCGGCCAAGCTGCGTGATGATCTGCAGATGGAATGGGAGGGTGTGGCGCTGGCGCTGGACCTGCTCGAGGAAGTGCAGCAGTTGCGTGCTGAAAATCAGCGATTGAAGCAGCAGTTGGGGCGGTTTGTGACGCAATAGATGAAGCCTGCCTAAAGGCTCTGTGGGAGCTGGCTTGCCTGCGATGGCCTCGGCGCGGTGTTCCTGGTAGACCGCGGCGGCTGCATCGCGAGCAAGCCCGCTCCCACAGATTGTGTTTGCCCAGGGCTCAGGCGTTTTTGGGCAACACCACCGTAAACGTCGTGCCCTCGGCTTCGGTCGAGGTCACGTCGATGCTGCCCTGGTGGGCGTCCACCACTTCCTTGATGATAAACAACCCCAGGCCCAGGCTGGTGGATGTACCCGGCTGGGTCAGGTCTTCGCTCGGGCTGCGCACCAGCGGGTCGAACAGGGTGCCCAGGGCGTCTTCGGCGATGGGCATGCCCAGGTTGTGCACGCGCAAGGTCACCGCTTCGCTGTCCCCGCTCAGGTGCAATGTCACCTTGCCCCGGCGCGCACCGTGCTGCAGGGCATTGCCGATCAGGTTTTGCAGCAGTTGCCCCAACCGGCGCGGATCCCAGTGCCCTTGCACATCACCTTCGACC
>NZ_WIVQ01000056.1:0-30141 GCF_009600545.1 Pseudomonas sp. FSL R10-1339
GCATGGCGCTGGTGTATGCCGGGCTGGGCGTGCTGGCGGCCCTGCTCGGCGCCAACTTGCAGGCGTTGCTGCAACAACCCTGGTTGCTGGGTAGTTTTGCTGCCCTGTTCGTAGTGCTGGCACTGCCAATGTTCGGTTTTTTTGAACTGCAACTGCCTGCCGGCCTGCGTGACCGCCTGGAAAGCGCCGGGCGTGGCCGCAAGGGCGGCAGCTTGCTGGGTGCGGGTATTCTGGGTGCCCTCTCTGGCCTGCTGGTGGGCCCCTGCATGACCGCACCGCTGGCCGGTGCCCTGTTGTATATCGCGCAAAGCGGCAACGCCGTTGAAGGTGGCCTGGTGCTGTTTGTGATGGGCCTGGGCATTGGCGTGCCGTTGTTGCTGCTGGTCACCGTGGGCAGCCGTTTCCTGCCCAAGCCCGGTGCGTGGATGAACCTGATGAAAGGCCTGTTCGGCTTTTTGTTCCTGGGTACTGCGCTGTTGCTGGTACGCCCGGTCCTCGATGAATCCTTGTGGGTCGGTTTGTGGGGCGTGCTGCTGGTCGTTCTGGCGTCCAGCCTGTGGCAACAGGCACAGGCATTCCTTCGCGCCAAACCGCTGTTCCGCCCGCTCAGCCTGCTGGCCGGCCTGTGGGGCAGCCTGTTGCTGGTGGGAGCGGCCGGGGGCGGGACCGAGCTGTGGCAACCGCTGCAGGTGTATACCGCCACAACAGTGGCGGGGAGCACGACAAACTCCGCCCATGACGCCTTCATCACCCTCAAGGACCCGGCCAGCCTGGACCGCGAGCTGGCAGATGCCAAGGCAGCAGGTCAATGGGTGATGCTCGACTACTACGCAGACTGGTGCGTGTCATGCAAGGTCATGGAGAAGCAGGTATTTGCCAAACCCCAGGTGATGGATGCCCTGCAAGGCGTGCGCCTGTTGCGTCTTGACGTGACCGCCGATAATGTCGCCAGCCGCGAGCTGCTCAGCCGCTATCAAGTACCCGGCCCGCCCAGTTTTGTCTGGATCGGCCCCAATGGTGTTGAGCGGCGCGGACAACGCATCACTGGCGAAGTCAACGCCCAGACCTTTTTGAATAACTGGAACGCCACTCGGGAACTCCTCTAAATGCTGACCCTGACCATCGGTTCGTTTGCGCTGGCCATCAACCACTTGCTGCTGATACTGGCCCTTGCCCTGGCGACACTGGTGGGGTGGCGTGTGGCCAAACGCGGTGGTGAAAACCCCGAATCAGTGCTGTTCAGCCTGTTCTTACTGGGTTTGCTGAGCGCACGCATCGGCTTTGTGCTCAGCTACTGGCGCTACTTCAAGGACGACCCGCTGCAAATTCTCGACCTGCGCGATGGCGGTTTTTTACTGTGGCCGGGGTTGGTGGCGGTACTGCTGGGTGGGCTTATCTGGGGCTGGCGCCGCGTCGGTTTGCGTCGCCCGCTGGGTTGGGGGCTGGCCAGCGGGCTGGCGTTCTGGCTGCTGGCCAGCCTGTCGTCCAGCCTTTACGAAAAAGGCACGCGCCTGCCGGAAATGGTATTGCGCAATGCCAATGGCGAGTCGGTGCAGTTGAGCAGCTATCAGGGCGGCCCGCTGGTGATCAATCTGTGGGCCACCTGGTGCCCGCCGTGCCGGCGCGAAATGCCGGTGCTGCAAAACGCCCAGCATCAACATCAAAACGTGACCTTCCTGTTCGTCAATCAGGGCGAGAGCATGCAGAGCGTCAGCACCTTCCTTGAAACCCAGGGTCTGAACCTCAGCAACGTGCTGTTCGACAGCGGCGGCCAGTTGGCACAAAAAGTCGGTTCGATGGCCCTGCCGACTACGCTGTTCTACAGCGCTGATGGTCGACTGCTGGGCAGTCATTTGGGCGAGCTGTCAAAAGCCAGTCTGGCCCGGGCCATGGAGCCTTTCAATCTGAACCATTCAATGTCGGCCCAACAGGTCGACCCTGCAAGGAATGAGCAAAAATGTTTAACCGCAAACTGCTAACCCTGGGCATGGCCTCCCTGCTGGGAGCTGCGCTCCTGCAATCGCCTGTATTGCAGGCAGAAGAGCTGCCGCCGGCGATCAAGAAGATTGAAGCCAAGGGTGCAAAAATCATTGGCAGCTTCGATGCTCCCGGCGGCTTGCGTGGCTATGCCGCCCAGTACCAGAACCGTGGCATGGCGCTGTACCTGACCCAGGACGGTAACGTTCTGGTGGGTAATTTGTATGATGCCGACGGCAAAGACCTGAGCCTGGCGCCGCTGCAAAAGCTGGTGTACGAGCCGATGGCCAAGCAGGTCTGGGGCGAAATGGAGAAGAGCAACTGGATTGCCGACGGCAAGGCGAATGCACCGCGTATCGTGTACTTGTTCAGCGACCCCAACTGCCCGTACTGCAACATGTTCTGGGAGCAGGCCCGCCCTTGGGTTGACTCGGGCAAAGTGCAATTGCGCCATATCATGGTGGGCATCATCCGCGAAGACAGCCCGGCCAAATCTGCCGCCCTGCTGGCCGCCAAGGACCCGCAGCAAGCCCTGCACGAACACGAAAAAGCCGGCAAGGCCAGTAGCCTCAAGCCCCTGGCCAAAATCCCGGCTGACATTCAAGCCAAGCTCGATGCCAATGCCAAGTTGATGGAAGAGCTGGACGTGGCCGCCACCCCGGCCATTTTCTACCAGGACGCACAAGGCAACCTGCAACAGCAGCAAGGCGCGCCATCGCCGGAGAAACTGGTCCAGATCCTGGGGCCCAAGTAAAACCCGAGGGCTGCGATCGCGCTACAAAGCGTTCGCAGCCCACGCCGATGCTGGCGTGAGGCATGTCTCAGTTCACCACCTGCAGCGCTATTAATTCTGTTTCTCAATTGACAATCATTATCATTAAGCCTAGCTTGTGAACAGCTGTGTAGGACGCTTCCCACGAAGAGGTCCTCACTCACTCATTCGCAGCAGGTGATCTCCATGACGGAACCAATGTCCACAGGCAAGTGCGACTCACCCCTACTTCAAGCCTTTGTTGATAACCGACTGGTCCTGGTCAAAATCGCAGCCCGCATAACGGGCTGCCGATACCGGGCTGAAGATGTGGTTCAGGATGCCTTCTTCCGTTTGCAGTCCGCACCGCAGATCACTTCATCGTTCAAGGCACAACTGAGCTACCTGTTCCAGATCGTGCGTAACCTGGCAATTGACCACTACCGCAAGCAGGCGCTGGAGCAAAAATACTCCGGCACCGAAGAAGAAGGCATGAACGTGGTGATCCACGGCGCCTCCCCGGAAACCTCGCTGATCAATTTCTCGACTCTGGAACATATCGCGGTGGCACTCACCGAGCTGCCAAGCCGTACCCGTTATGCCTTCGAGATGTATCGCCTGCATGGCGTACAGCAAAAAGATATTGCCAAGGAACTGGGCGTATCTCCCACCCTGGTCAACTTCATGATCCGCGATGCCCTGATCCATTGCCGCGCAGTGTCGGGCACCCACGCAGATACCTACGCGCGGCGTTGATACAACCGGGCTTGCACCTTCCTACATCTCAACCACGGCAATTTTGTAAGGCGCAAAAATCGCCTTCAACTGGCCGTTGTCGCGCAGCTTTTGCAGCATTTGTGCAAACTGCTGACTCTGGATCGGTGCCTGTGGCCGCAACAGGGCGAAGTGACGATAAGTCTGATCGATACGCTCTGACACCATCACCTTCGCCTTGGCCTGCGGGTCGCAGCCCAGCATGTCGATCAGGTTGGAACGTGTCATCAAGGCAATATCCGCCCGCCCCCTCAAGACCATAAATAAATTGCTTTCGTGGGAATAGGTCAGGGTTGCGCCGAAGGTCTCGGTGAGAAATTTCGGCGAGGCGTTGAACCCGGCAAAAGCATAGTGATAGCCGCTATACAGGGCGAGGCGCTTGCCCTTGAGGTCATCAAAATAGCCTTGTTCACGGTCAGGATGCTGCCGGGCAACAAACACTTCAGCGTCTTCCAGGCCCATATCAACTGCAGCATAGGAGAACGCCTGCCAGCCCCAGGCCGGGTTCTCGAACATCAGCATGTCCACCCGCCCACGCTCGAAGTCACGCACACGCCGGGCAATGGAACTGGGCACAAGGACAAAGCGGTAGTCGCCTTGCAACTGGTTGAGAGCTGCAAGCAGTTGCGACAACAGGCCCGTGTCGGTGCCGCGCTCGGGACGTACGATATAAGGCGGAAAGTGCGCAGCTCCAACCCTGATTTCCTGAATCGCCCACACCGGTGCCAGCCAGCCCATTCCCAGGGTCAGCAACAGGCTGTGGGCCAATTGAATTGGCGAACACTTCAAAACCATACACACCTGACGCCGTTCATGGCTGGAACTTATTGATCGACACACGACCTGAGATCGGGCACGCACACCATTAAAGCGCATATAGACTAGCAAGCAAGGGGTCGACTGGCCCACTACAAAATAAGCACCGTGCTCAGTGTTTTAGCTACGCTCCAACTTCAACGCCGATGCTGTTAAAGGAAGCTGCACATGCCTCACTGGCTGGTAATTGACCTGGAAGCCACTACCGATGATGGCGGCTGGCCCCTGGAGGAAATGGAAGTGATCGAAATCGGCGCCAGCGTGGTCACCCGCGCAGGTCGTGAGGTGGATCATTTTCAGCGATTTATTCGCCCGCAACGTCGTCCGCTGTTGACCCCTTTCTGTCGGCAACTGACCCGTATCACCCAGGCCAAGATTGATGCCGCTGCATCGATGCCTTTGGTTTGGGAGCAATTTGAACGCTGGCTCGGCCAGCACCTGCCCAAGCTTGAAGGCTGGGCCAGCTGGGGCGAGTACGACCGAAAACAACTGGAACAGGAATGGCAGCACAAACAACTGCACAGCGCCCTGCAGCAATTGCCGCATATGAACCTCAAGCAGCAATTTGCCAGGGCCCGCCAGTTAAAGCAGCCGCTGGGCCTGAACAGCGCGTTGCAACTGGCCGGAATGCAATTCAATGGTCAACAGCACCGGGCCCTGGAAGATGCCCGTAATACTGCGCGTTTATTGCCCCTGGTGCTCAAGGGGTGACGGCCATAAAAGGGCGTGACGGGATAAAACCGCTTCTGCATACTGGCCAGCCCTTTTTAGCCCATTCCGAGGAATCGCCATGTTTAAAGTCAACGAATACTTCGACGGCACCGTCAAGTCGATTGCCTTCGCCCAAACCGAAGGCAAGGCCACCATTGGCGTCATGGCTGCAGGTGAATACGAGTTCGGCACCGCCGAGCGTGAAATCATGCACGTGGTCTCGGGCGAGCTGAGCGTCAAGTTGCCGGGCAGCAGCGAATATGAAACCTTCAAGACCGGCAGCCAGTTCAACGTGCCGGCCAACAGCAAGTTTCAGCTCAAGGTCGCAGTGGATACCGCCTACCTGTGTGAGTACCGCTAAATCTCCCTCTGGCAGCAACTGTCTTGATGCTGCCATGTGGGAGCGGGCTTGCTCGCGATACAGACGACCCGGTCTGTCTGTTGAATCGCGTTGATGCCATCGCGAGCAAGCCCGCTCCCACAGCTACACCCCTACGTTGAACTGCAACGCCGCCAACCGTGCATACAGCGGGTTGGCGGCGATTAATTGGGCATGGGTGCCGATGGCGACCAGCTTGCCCTGATCCATTACCGCGATACGATCAGCGTTTTGCACGGTGGCCAGACGGTGGGCAATCACCAGCGTGGTACGGCCTTGCATCAGGCTCGGCGCATCCACCAGCAACGCCCGGGCAATCGCCAGACGCTGGCGTTGACCGCCCGACAAGCCCAGGCCGCCATCACCCAAGTGGGTTTTGTAACCCTCGGGCATTTGCAGGATAAAGTCGTGGCCGTGGGCAATTCGCGCCGCAGCCTGGACCTGCTCATCGCTGGCCCCGGCATTGCCATACCGGATGTTGTCTTCAATGGTGCCGAAAAACAGCGCAGGTGTTTGCGACACCAGAGCAAAACAACGACGCAGGTCTTGCGGGTCAAGCTGAGTGATCGGCTGCCCTTCAAGCAGGATTTGCCCTTGTTGCGGATCGTAAAAGCGCAGCAACAAGTCGAACAATGTTGACTTGCCCGCCCCGGAAGGGCCGACCAGCGCCAGGGTTTCTCCCGCATTGATCGTCAGGCTCAGGCCATCGATCGCATGGCTTTCGGGCCGTGAAGGGTAAGAAAAGCGCAAGTTTTCAAGCTGCAAATTGCCCTTCACCCGTGCGGGTAACACGCGCAAATCCGTGCTCGGTGGCAGGATCATGCTTTTCGCCTGCAACAGCTCGGCAATTCGCTCGGCCGCGCCCGCCGCCTGTTGCAACTCGCCAATCACTTCGCTCAGGGTGCCGAATGCGCTGCCCACCACCAGGCTGTAAAACACAAAGGCGGCCAGCTCGCCGCCGGTGATGCGCCCGGCGATCACGTCCATGCCGCCGACCCACAGCATCACCCCCACGGCGCCCAGCACCAGCAAGATCACCAGCGTGATCAACCACGCCCGTTGCAGGATGCGTTTGCGGGCAGTGGCAAACGCCTGCTCCACGGTACTGGCAAAGCGTTGCTGGTCTTGCTGTTGATGGTTATAAGCCTGCACCGTCTTGATCTGGCCCAGGGCCTCGGCGACATAACTGCCGACATCAGCGATACGGTCCTGGCTCTGGCGCGACAGACTGCGCACCCGGCGACCAAAAAACAGGATGGGCACCAGCACCAGAGGCAAGGCCACCACCACGATACTGGTGAGCTTGGGGTTGGTGACAAACAACAGCACCACGCCGCCGATCACCATCAGGCTGTTGCGCAGGAACAACGACAGCGATGAACCGATCACCGACTGCAGCAAGGTCGTATCCGTGGTCAGCCGCGACTGGATTTCCGAGCTGCGGTTGTTCTCGTAGAACCCCGGGTGCAGACCGATCAGGTGATTGAACACCTGGCGCCGAATATCGGCGACCACCCGCTCACCGATCCATGACACCAGGTAAAAGCGCACGAAAGTGCCCACTGATAAGCCCAGCACCAGCAACAGAAAAAAGCCGATGGACTGGTTTAGCAAATGCGCTGACTGGGTCATGAAACCCTTGTCGACCAATAGACGAATACCCTGCCCCATCGACAAGGTAATACCCGCCGTAACAATCAGCGCCAGCAGGGCGCCAAGAGCCGGCCAACGATAGGGTGCAATAAAATGCGCTGCCAGACGAATGGCGCGGCGATGACGGGAAGAAAGCATGGGAGGGTATCCGCAGTGAGGATCAGCATAAAAAGCCTTACACAGCCTACAACGAAGTTCGCCTAAAACCGGTAAATCTTTCTCACTCGTTTTGAATATGACCTGTCACCACAAACCCTAGACAGTAATGTTCTAAAGTCGGGCTGGAAGTTTCAGGATATTTCTGTTGGACTGGGGTGGTCGCCAAGTTTGTAACAGCTTGGTCATTAAACGGATCTACAGTAGCGCTACACCCTGATGAGGAGACAGGCCATGGATTTGCAACAGAACGCTCAAGCCGTACCGGTGATTCGTACCCAGCCACAGCAATCTCTGGGGTGCGCGTTTATCGACGAAAATGGTCAGGAGATCCTGATCACCGAGGCGATGATTCAGGACGCCTGCCATGAGCTGGAGCAACGCCTGGTCACGCCATCACGCAAGGGCTGATCCTTGCCAACAAGACCCTGTACATGATTAAACAGCATTCGCGTCACTGACCGGCCTTACTGCGTAGGGCCGGTTTTTTTAGGCCTGCACATTCAGACCGGCACGGCGCCCAAGGCTTTTACCAGTTGCTTCAGGGCCACTGAATCACCCGCGATATGCACCGGCAAGCCTTCAATTTCGCGGCGAATCGGGTAGTTTTTGCGCAGTCCGTCGAATGCCAGCTTTTGCTCCTGGACGGTTCCACTCAAACTGCGGCGAAAGTCGGCATCGTCACGGCGCGGGTCGTACACACCGCGACAGAGCATGGCCAGGGCCCATGCCGGGTCGCTGTCAGCACTCAGTTCAACCTTGGCCAGCCAGGGGGACGGCAGCAGGTCGGCCAGTTTGACTTCAGGGCTATGCCCCAGAAAATCGCACAATGCCTGATAAATCTGTGCCGTACCCCGCTGTTTGCCATCCAGGCTGTAGCCGGCAATATGCGGGGTGGCCAGCACGCACAGATCCGCCAGTTCGCGGTCTACTTGCGGCTCACCCTCCCATACATCGAGTACCGCTTGCAGATCATCCCGGCGGGTCAAAACTTCACGCAGCGCGGCATTATCCACCACCGGGCCGCGGCTGGCGTTGATCAGCCAGGTACCCGGTTTCAGCTGTTCCAGCCGCTGCTGATCAAGCAGATGCCAGGTCGGGTAATCGCCGGTCCTGTCCAGCGGCGTATGCAGGCTGAGTACATCGCACTGCTCGATCACGTGCTCAAGGCTGACATAGTCACCGCCCTCGGCCGCCGCCCGCACCGGGTCGCAAACCAGCACATTGAAGCCCAGTGAACGCAAGACGTTGACCAGGCGACCGCCCACTTCACCGGCACCAATCACGCCGTAGGTGCGCTGGGTCAAGTCGGCGCCTTCGATTTCAGCCAGCGTCAGCAGGCTGCCGAGCACGTAGTCCACGACGCCACGGGCATTGCAGCCAGGAGCACTGGACCAGTGGATACCAGACTGCTGGAAGTAATCCAGCGCCAGGTGATCAGTGCCGATGGTGCAGGTTCCGACAAACCGCACTGCACTGCCTTCGAGCAGCTCGCGGTCCACTTTGGTCACCGAGCGCACCAGCAAAACATCGGCATCGTGAACGTCTGCACGGTTGATCTGGCGCCCCGGCAAGCGGCGTATTTCACCGAAGTCAGCAAAAAATTCTTCGATCAGCGGAATATTTTCATCAGCAACAATCAACATGGCAGGCTCCTTTCGCGGAGTGGCAGTGTAGGCGTTGTTACGCGCAATGGGCCAGCCGGGTGTGCAGGTACTTGCGGGCACGCTTACAAAGGGCCTACAACTCGCTATTAACTGACCACATGGTCAGGCGTACAATCCCCGGCTTTGCGCGTTTAACCCTGTGGATACAAGCCAGTGAACTCTGTGACTCACCCCCCCTCTTCCCTCCCTGTCAGCCGCCCGGCCCGGGTACGCACCGAGGTGCGCGCGCTGTTGGCGCTGGCATTTCCCATCATCATTTCGCAGATCGCAACCACGGCCATGGGTTTTGTCGATGCCGTGATGGCCGGGCGCGTGGGCCCTAGGGATCTGGCCGCCGTGGCACTGGGCAACTCGATCTGGGTTCCGGTGTTTTTGTTGATGTCCGGCATTCTGCTGGCGACCACGCCCAAGGTCGCCCAGCGGTTTGGCGCCAATGCACACGGCGAAATCGGCCCCATCGTACGCCAGGCACTGTGGCTGGCACTGATTACCGGCCTGTGCGCAGCGTTGATCCTGATCGCGGCCGAGCCGCTATTGCATCTGATGAAGGTCGACCCTGAGCTGATCACCCCCAGCATGGGTTACCTGCACGGGATCGCCAGCGGCATGCCCGCCGTGGGGCTGTATTGCGTGTTGCGTAATTTCAGCGATGGCCTGGGAAAAACCCGGCCAAGCATGATCCTGGGGCTCAGTGCCCTGGCACTGAATATCCCGATCAACTACATCTTCATCTATGGCCACTTTGGCGTCCCGGCCATGGGCGGCGTGGGCTGCGGCTGGGCCACGGCCATTGTGATGTGGTTTATGGCTCTGGGCATGGTGGTCTGGACGTTCAGAGGGGCCATCTACCAGTCGAGTAAGGTCTACAGCCATTTTGAATGGCCAAAATGGGCGATCCTCAAGCGTTTGCTCAGTGTGGGCTTGCCGATTGGCATCGCAGTCTTTGCCGAATCGAGCATTTTTGCGGTGATTGCGCTGTTGATCGGCAGTTTGGGGGCCACGGTGGTGGCGGGCCATCAAATCGCCCTGAACTTCAGTTCACTGGTCTTTATGATTCCATACTCACTGGGTATGGCGATTACCGTGCGCGTGGGTCAGGCCCTGGGCCGCCAGCAACCGCGCGAGGCACGCTTTGTAGCGGGCGTGGGCATGGGTACCGCACTGGTCTGGGCGGCGATTTCCGCCAGTCTGATTCTGTTGTTGCGTGAGCAGATTGCCACCGTCTACACCGCCGATCCCATGGTGATCGAGGTGGCGACCATGCTGTTGATGTTTGCTGCGCTGTATCAGTTCTCGGACGTGATCCAGGTCACCGCTGCCGGTGCCCTGCGCGGTTATCAGGACACACGAGTGACGATGATCCTGACCCTGTTTGCCTACTGGGGGATTGGTTTGCCGGTGGGCTACGCCCTGGGGCTGACCGACTGGTTCGGCCCGGCCAATGGCCCGAGCGGGCTATGGCAGGGCTTGATCGTTGGCCTGACCTGCGCGGCACTGATGCTGGGTGTGCGGTTGGCGCGCAGTGCGAAAAAACATATCCGCCGCCGCACATAAATGCGGTGGCAGCGGGCTTGCCCGCGATGGCATCAGCGTGGTTTGCCTGACAGACCGTGGCGCCTGCATCGCGATGCAAGCCCGCTCCCACAAGACCGGCGCAATTGCTATGGGCGCCGTCAATCCTGCTTCTTGCGGATCCAGTACAGGTACGTGCCCGCCTCTTCCTGCTGGCCCACCAGTTCATGGTCCAGAAACACGCAGAACTTGGGAATGTCGCGGCGGGTCGAAGGATCCGTCGCAATGACTTTCAACAAGCCACCCGGCGCCAGGTCGCGAATATATTGGTGCAGCATCATCACCGGCTCCGGGCAGTTCAGGCCGGTAGCGTCCAGGGTGCCGTCAACCGGCAGGTCGGTAAAACTCATCACTTACTCCCCGATCAGCGAGATTTGGTTTTTTTAACGTCCAGTCGACGCAAATGGCAGGTCACTTCTTCACGGTCGTGGTACAGCTGCTTGCAGCCGATTTCAACCTGAATGCCGCGTGCCTTGAAACCGTCTGCAATACGGTCGAGCAAACGGCGTACTTCGGCGTAACGCTGTTTCATCGGCAGCTTCAAGTTGACTACCGCTTCACGGCAATGACCTTCACCAATCCACTCTTCGAGCATGGCCGCATTGCGCGCCGGTTTCTCCACAATATCGCAGACCATCCAGTCCACCGGCTGCTTGGGCTTGAAGGTAAAGCCATCGGCCATCAAGTGCTGCACCAGACCGGTATCCATCAGGCTTTCAGCCATAGGGCCATTGTCGATGGCAGTCACGATCATGCCACGGTTGACCAGTTGCCAGGTCCAGCCACCCGGCGCAGCGCCAAGGTCAACACCGGTCATGTCGCTGTGCAGGCGCTCGTCCCACTGGTCGCGGGGGATAAAATGGTGCCAGGCCTCTTCAAGCTTGAGGGTTGAACGGCTAGGCGCTTCGCGGGGGAATTTCAGGCGCGGGATGCCCATGGGCCACATGGCCGAGTTGTTGGCCGGGGCCAGGCCAAGAAACACTTCACGACCACTTTTAAACGTCAGCAGCAGGCGCGGTTTGCTCCCGTCCTCTTCTTCAGTCAGTTTGCCGGCCTTGATCAGCGCTTTGCGCAGATGACCGTCGAACTTTTTGCAGAAGTTGGACAGTTCCTTGCCGTCATTGGTGTCGACGATTTCCAGCCACAGGCTGCCACACACCGGGAAGTCGGCCATGTGTTCGAGGATCACGCTGATCCGGTCGGTCTCCGGCAGCTCGACAAAGCCGCCACGAGCCCATTGACGCGGGAAAATCAGTTCGGCAAAACGCAAGCTGTTCATCAGCCGTTCAGCGCCGCCCTCTTCAGTGCACACAAACTCGGCACAGGCAGTGCCAGGCTTGGCCTTGGCGTAGCCAGCCACATTAAGGCGGGCGGCGTGCTCGGCGATTTCCGAGCAGACTTCGCCTTCAAACCCGGGCCGGCAGTGCATAAAAACGGTGTTCATTGAATTACTCCTGGGCAGCAGGCAGGAATTGCCCGGCTGCGCATCCTTGATTTGGCGCAAGGACTGTCACGAAAAGGTCGGCATGATAGCCGAGTTCGGAACCTTGAACCCGCATAGACAGTCCAGTTATTAGCCACAGCCCCTAATCAGAGCTAGGTTAGAAGCTCTGCTTGTGCCACGTGATCCGTCTAAAGGAGTCATTTCATGTCCTCCCTCGATAGCCTGAACACCCTAGCCACACTAAAAGTCGACGATAAGACTTATCACTATTTCAGCCTTGCCCTCGCCGCCAAATCACTCGGCGATTTGAGCAGGCTACCCATGTCACTCAAAGTGCTGCTGGAAAACCTGCTGCGCTGGGAAGACGGTAAAACCGTCACCGAGCCCGACCTCAAAGCTCTGGCCGCCTGGCTCAAGGCACGGCGCAGCGACCGGGAAATCCAGTACCGCCCTGCGCGGGTGCTGATGCAGGACTTCACCGGCGTACCGGCAGTGGTCGACCTGGCCGCCATGCGCGCCGCCATGGCCAAAGCCGGGGGTGATCCGCAACGTATCAACCCGCTGTCCCCCGTGGACCTGGTAATTGACCACTCGGTGATGGTCGACCGGTTTGCCAGCGCCAGCGCCTTCGAGCAAAACGTCGATATAGAGATGGAGCGCAACGGCGAACGCTATGCGTTTTTACGCTGGGGTCAAAATGCCTTCGATAATTTCAGCGTGGTCCCACCCGGTACCGGGATTTGCCATCAGGTGAACCTGGAATACCTGGGCCGCACGGTCTGGACCAAGGATGAAGACGGCCGCACCTACGCCTTCCCCGACACCCTGGTAGGCACCGACTCCCATACCACCATGATCAATGGCCTGGGTGTGCTGGGCTGGGGCGTGGGCGGCATTGAAGCCGAAGCGGCCATGCTGGGCCAGCCCGTGTCGATGCTGATCCCCGAAGTCGTGGGCTTCAAGCTCAGCGGCAAGCTCAAAGAAGGCATCACCGCCACCGACCTGGTGCTGACCGTGACGCAAATGCTGCGCAGCAAGGGTGTGGTCGGCAAGTTCGTAGAATTCTATGGCGATGGCCTGGCGGATCTGCCGCTGGCCGACCGTGCCACGCTTGCCAATATGGCCCCGGAATACGGCGCCACCTGCGGGTTTTTCCCGGTGGATGAGATCACCCTGGATTACCTGCGTCTTTCAGGCCGCCCAGAGGCCACAGTCAAACTGGTCGAGGCTTACTGCAAGGCCCAAGGGCTATGGCGGGTCGCAGGCCAGGAGCCGGTTTTCAGCGAAACCCTGGCTCTGGACATGGGCACCGTCGAAGCCAGCCTGGCCGGGCCAAAACGACCGCAAGACCGGGTTGCACTGCCCGATGTCGGGCAATCTTTCGACGACTTTCTCAGCCTGCAATTCAAGCCGGCCACTAAAAAAGAGGAAGGTCGCCTCGAAAGCGAAGGTGGCGGCGGTGTTGCCGTGGGCAATGCCGACTTGATCGGTGAAGCGGACTACAGTTACGAAGGCCATACCTATCGCCTGAAAAACGGCGCTGTGGTGATTGCCGCCATTACTTCCTGCACCAACACCTCGAACCCCAGTGTGATGATGGCTGCAGGCCTGGTGGCAAAAAAAGCCGTCGAAAAAGGCCTGACACGCCAACCGTGGGTCAAGACGTCGCTGGCACCGGGCTCCAAGGTAGTCACCGATTACTACGCGGCCGCCGGCCTGACCCCGTACCTCGACCAATTGGGCTTTGCCCTGGTGGGCTATGGCTGCACCACCTGTATCGGCAATTCCGGGCCACTGCCCGAGCCGATCGAAAAGGCCATTACCCAGTCCGACCTGACCGTGGCTTCAGTGCTGTCTGGCAACCGCAACTTTGAGGGGCGCGTGCATCCGCTGGTGAAAACCAACTGGCTGGCCTCGCCACCCCTGGTGGTGGCCTATGCCCTTGCGGGCACAGTACGCATTGATATCAGCCGTGAACCGCTGGGGACCGGAAAAGACGGCAAACCGGTGTACCTGCGCGATATCTGGCCCAGCCAGAAAGAAATCGCCGACGCCGTGGCCCAGGTGACCACAGGCATGTTCCACAAGGAATACGCCGAGGTGTTTGCCGGCGACGAACAGTGGCAAGCCATCGAAGTACCGCAAGCCGCAACTTATGTCTGGCAAGAGGACTCGACCTACATCCAGCATCCGCCGTTCTTCGACGAAATCAGCGGGCCACTACCGGTGATTGCCGACGTCAAAGGCGCAAACATCCTTGCGTTGCTGGGCGACTCGGTCACCACCGACCATATTTCCCCGGCCGGCAATATCAAGGCTGACAGCCCCGCCGGGCGCTACTTGCGCGACAAGGGCGTAGAACCACGGGACTTCAACTCTTACGGCTCGCGGCGTGGCAACCATGAAGTGATGATGCGCGGTACCTTCGCCAATATTCGCATTCGCAACGAAATGCTCGGCGGCGAAGAAGGCGGCAATACGATCTACATCCCCACCGGTGAAAAACTGCCGATCTTTGACGCGGCCATGCGTTACCAGGCCTCAGGCACTCCGCTGGTGGTGATAGCCGGCCAGGAATACGGTACTGGCTCAAGCCGCGACTGGGCGGCCAAGGGCACCAACCTGTTGGGGGTCAAGGCGGTGATTGCCGAGAGTTTCGAGCGCATCCACCGCTCCAACCTGGTGGGCATGGGCGTGCTGCCCTTGCAGTTCAAGCTCGATCAGAACCGCAAAAGCCTGAACATTACAGGCAAGGAAACCCTGGATATCCTCGGGTTGACCGGTACCGAACTGCAACCGCGAATGAACCTGACCCTGGTCATCACCCGCGAGGACGGCAGCCAGGAAAAAGTCGAAGTGCTCTGCAGGATCGATACCCTTAACGAGGTGGAATACTTCAAGGCCGGAGGGATTTTGCACTATGTGCTGCGTCAGCTGATTGCTTCATAGACGCACCTCAACCTTGTGGGAGCGGGCTTGCTCGCGATTCGGACTACACGGTCTGTCAGCCAGGCCGAGGTGATGCCATCGCGAGCGAGCCCGCTCCCACAGGGCCACGAATCGTTATACTTGCGCACCCCGGACTGGATCCGGGGTGTTTTTTAACGATTGCAAGGATTCACATGATTGCTTTGCCCTGGCCTTATCTGGCACTACTGACCCTGGGCTACGGCCTTGCCCTCAGCTACGGGCAATTAGGCGCTCAAACCCTCATCGCGCTAGCCTTGTTGACTGTCAGCGGGTTTGCCGTTGTGCAGAACAAAAGCCATTTGCTGCGCTATGCCGGGCATGCCTTGTTTGTGCTGCTGGCGCTGGCGCTGGCCTTGCACTGGCTGCCAGGTTTCCATAACGGTCGCGCCATCACCCCCACGCGACTGACCCCTGATGCCGTGCCCTTCTCGATGTACTTCAATCTGGACAAACCGCTGATTGGCTTCTGGCTGCTGCTGGTATGCCCCTGGATAGCACCGCGCTTTGCCTGGCGGGTATCCCTGGGGGCCACTGCAATGGGTCTGGCCCTGGCCGCCATTGCAGCGCTGGGCGGAGCGATGCTGCTGGGCATGATTGCCTGGGCACCGAAATGGCCTCATCAGAGCACCCTCTGGCTGCTGAATAATCTACTGCTGGTAACCCTGGTTGAAGAAGCGCTGTTTCGCGGTTACATCCAGGGCGGACTTAGCCGCAAGTTCAAGTTGCTGCCCCATGGGCAGAGCATTGCGCTGGTGCTGGCCTCGATACTGTTTGGCCTGGCCCATGCACCCGCCGGCTGGCAATGGATGCTACTGGCCGGGCTGGCCGGTGTCGGTTACGGCCTGGCCTACCGCTTTGGCGGGCTGGGTGCGGCGATCGCCACCCACTTTGGCCTCAATGTGCTGCATTTCCTGTTTTTTACCTACCCGATGCTCGCCCCCTGACGGCCAGGGGCCTGAAATATAAATTAAACAATTCCTTGAGCATGCCGACAGCCTGTCAAAGTCTTGCGGATTGAAACGACATGCGTAACAACCAGCCCATCACTCAACGCGAACGCACATTCCCCGCGCAACAACGGTTGATTTCCACGACCGATGCCAAAGGCGTGATCACCTACTGCAACGATGCGTTCAGGGAAATCAGCGGGTTTTCGCGTGAGGAGCTGATACGCGCGCCGCACAATCTGGTGCGCCACCCGGACGTGCCCTCAGCAGTCTTCGAGCATATGTGGAGCACCCTGAAAAAGGGTTCGCCGTGGATGGGCATCGTCAAAAACCGCTGCAAAAACGGCGACCATTACTGGGTTAACGCCTATGTAACGCCGGTTTTCGAGAATGAGCAGGTAGTGGGCTACGAGTCGGTGCGGGTCAAGCCAACGGCCGAACAGATCCGCCGCGCCGAAGCCCTGTACACACGCCTCAACCGCGGCAAATCCGCGGTGCCTCAGCGCGATAAGTGGCTGCCGGTGCTGCAGGACTGGCTGCCCTTTATCCTGGTCAGCCAATTGAGCTTCATGATTGGCGCCATGCTCAATTCGAGCTGGGGTTTTGCCCTGGCAGCCCTGCTGTCGATACCGTTGGGGCTGCTGGGCCTGAGCTGGCAACAGCGCGGGGTCAAACGCCTGCTGCGTCTGGCCGAGCAGACCACCTCCGACCCGTTGATTGCCCAGATGTACACCGACAGCCGTGGCCCGCAAGCGCGTCTGGAAATGTCCATCCTGAGCCAGGAAGCGCGCCTGAAGACCTGCCTGACACGCCTGCAGGATACCGCCGAACACCTCAGCGGCCAGGCCCGTCAGTCCGACATTCTGGCGCACAAAAGCTCGACCGGACTGGAGCGCCAGCGCGTCGAGACCGAGCAAGTGGCCACCGCCGTCAACCAGATGGCTGCCACCACCCAGGAAGTGGCCAGCCATGTGCAGCGCACTGCCGACGCGACCCAGGAAGCCAACCGTCTGACCAGCCGCGGTCGCGATATTGCCGGCGAAACCCGCGAAGCGATCCAGCGCCTGTCGGTTGTGGTGGGTGAAACCGGGGCCACGGTAACGCAACTGGCCAAGGACAGTGACGAGATCGGCGGCGTGGTCGATGTGATCAAGGGCATTGCCGACCAGACCAACCTGCTGGCCCTGAACGCCGCCATCGAAGCGGCACGGGCTGGAGAAATGGGCCGGGGCTTCGCCGTGGTGGCTGACGAAGTGCGCCAGCTGGCGCAACGCACCAGCGCTTCGACCGGGCAGATTCACAGCCTGATCGCCAAGCTGCAGCAGACAGCAGCCACTGCGGTGCAAACCATGGACGCTGGCCATCGTCAGGCGGAAGAAGGCGTAGCGCGGGTACTGGAAGCAGATCAGGCACTGGTGGGCATCAGCGAAGCGGTGGCCAATATCACCGACATGACCACCCAGATCGCGGCAGCGACCGAGGAGCAAAGCGCCGTGGCTGAAGAAATCAGCCGCAATATCAGCACCATTGCCGACCTGGCTGACCAGACCTCAGAGCAGGCGCAGCATTCGGCGCTGCTCAGCGAAGAACTGACCCAGACCGTCAACACCCAGTATTCGCTGGTGGAGCGGTTTAACCGCTAAGCCTTGTGGGAGCGAGCCTGCTCGCGATGGCATCAACACGCCGCAGCGATCCAATCGCGAGCAGGCTCGCTCCCACAAATTGTTCAAGGTTGCTGCAACCACCGCGCAATCCGGTCCGCCGCCGCATCCAGATGCTGCTCATGGGTAAACCCGGAGGCCTTCAACGGCTTAAGGTCGTGATCCCCCGATACCAGCCACGACACTTCAATGCCCGGCGCCAGCGTGTAGGCCTCTACCGCTTCGCGGTTGCCCAAGGCATCGCGCTCGCCTTGTACGATCAACGTCGGCGTTGCCAATTCAGCCAGGTGCGCCACCCGGGGTTTTTCCGGCTTGCCTGCGGCATAGAACGGATAACCCAGGCACACCAGCGCGTCCACTTGCAGCTCATCGGCCAGCAGACTGGCCATACGCCCACCCATTGACTTGCCGCCAATGGCTAATGGCCCAGCGACATGCCGTCGCACCTCGGTAAAAACTTCACGCCAGCTTTCGAGCAGTTTCGCCTGCTGATTAGGAGGCCTTTTGCCATTATCGAGACGGCGCTGCGCCATATACGGGAACTCGAAGCGCAACACGCTCACCCCGCGTGCAGCAAGGCGTGCAGCCATGCCGTTCATCCAGCTGCTGTCCATCGGCGCACCCGCGCCGTGGGCCAGGATAAGGGTCGCGGTTGAACCCGCTGACGCGCCATTCCACAGCCAGCCCCTGTCCTGCACGCACTGCGCCCATTGATCCCCGTCAATACCGGCCTTGCCCGCTACGACCATGCTTGCCTCGCTTTTAGTCTGCCTATAACTCCAGGCGTGCGTTTGACGCGCCTGAACCGTGGATGGGGAACCATGAACACTTCTACAAGTACCGCCTATAACTACAAGGTGGTCCGCCAATTTGCCATTATGACGGTGGTTTGGGGCATCGTCGGTATGGGGCTCGGCGTTTTTCTCGCCGCGCAGTTGGTTTGGCCAGAACTTAACTTCAATTTGCCTTGGACCAGTTTCGGGCGCCTGCGCCCATTGCACACCAACGCGGTGATTTTCGCCTTCGGCGGCTGCGCGCTGTTCGCGGCTTCATTCTACTCGGTGCAACGCACCTGCCAGGCCACCCTGTTTTCGCCGAAAATCGCGGCGTTTACCTTCTGGGGCTGGCAGCTGGTCATCGTCCTGGCGGCCATCAGCCTGCCACTGGGTTACACCAGCTCCAAGGAATACGCCGAGCTGGAATGGCCGATCGACATTTTGATCACCATTGTCTGGGTGGCCTACGCCATCGTGTTCTTCGGCACGATCATGAAGCGCAAAACCAAGCATATTTACGTGGGCAACTGGTTCTTCGGCGCGTTTATCGTGACCGTGGCGATTTTGCACATCGTCAATAACCTGGAAATCCCGGTCAGTTTCACCAAGTCCTACTCGCTCTACGGTGGCGCCACTGACGCCATGGTGCAGTGGTGGTACGGGCATAACGCTGTGGGCTTTTTCCTGACAGCTGGCTTCTTGGGGATGATGTACTACTTCGTGCCTAAACAGGCCGAACGTCCGATCTACTCCTATCGCCTGTCCATCGTGCACTTCTGGGCATTGATCACCCTGTACATCTGGGCGGGCCCCCACCACCTGCACTACACCGCGCTGCCGGACTGGGCGCAGTCGCTGGGCATGGTGATGTCGCTGATTCTGCTGGCACCGAGCTGGGGCGGCATGATCAACGGCATGATGACCCTCTCGGGCGCCTGGCATAAGCTGCGCAGCGATCCGATCCTGCGCTTCCTCGTGGTGTCCCTGGCCTTCTACGGCATGTCGACCTTCGAAGGCCCGATGATGGCAATCAAGACCGTCAACGCCCTCTCCCACTACACCGACTGGACCATCGGCCACGTACACGCCGGTGCCCTGGGCTGGGTGGCGATGATTTCGATCGGCGCGCTGTACCACATGATCCCGAAAATCTTCGGCCGCCCGCAGATGTACAGCCTGGGCCTGATCAACGCGCACTTCTGGCTGGCCACCATCGGCACCGTGCTCTACATCGCCTCGATGTGGGTCAACGGCATTGCCCAGGGCCTGATGTGGCGCGCAGTCAACGAAGACGGCACGCTGACTTACTCCTTCGTCGAAACTCTGGTGGCCAGCCACCCGGGCTATGTCGTGCGACTGGTCGGTGGTGCAATCTTCTTCAGCGGCATGTTGCTGATGGCTTACAACACTTGGCGCACCGTGCGTAACGCCGAGCCCGCTGAAGTCGTAGCCGCCGCGCAGATGGCCTGAGGAGTTGGCAATGAAACACGAAGTCGTTGAAAAAAATATCGGCCTGATGCTGTTGCTGATGATCCTGTGCGTAAGCGTGGGCGGCCTGACGCAAATCGTCCCGCTGTTCTTTGAAGACGTGACCAACACCCCGGTGGAGGGCATGAAGCCTTACACCGCACTGCAACTGGAAGGTCGCGACATCTACATCCGTGAAGGCTGCGTGCAGTGCCACTCGCAGATGATCCGTCCGTTCCGTGCCGAGACCGAGCGTTATGGTCACTACTCGGTAGCCGGTGAGAGCGTGTGGGATCACCCCTTCCTGTGGGGTTCCAAGCGCACCGGGCCGGACCTGGCCCGCGTCGGTGGCCGCTATTCGGATGACTGGCACCGCGCGCACTTGTACAACCCGCGCAACGTCGTGCCCGAATCAAAAATGCCAGCTTACCCATGGCTGGTGGCCTCGCCGGTAGACAGCAGCCATACCGAGAAAAAACTCGAAGTAATGCGCACCCTGGGCGTGCCTTACACCGACGAAGACATCGCCAACGCCAAGCAGTCCGTGCAGGGCAAGACCGAGATGGACGCTCTGGTCGCCTACCTGCAAGTGCTGGGCACTGCCATCAAGAGCAAGAGGTGAGCCATGGTCTTGGAGATGAGTAGTGGAATGATTCGCGGCCTGGGCACCGTGGTGGTGGCCGTGGCGTTTATAGGCCTGGCGCTGTGGGTGTTCAGCCCGCGACGCAAATCGGAGTTTGAAGACGCGACCTTACTGCCATTCAAGGACGATCCAGAGGCGATTCAACACGTCGAGAAAGAACAAGCGTCTAGGAGTAAAAAAGCATGACCACCTTCTGGAGTCTGTACATATGCGTGCTGACTATCGGCACGCTGATCGGCCTGACCTGGCTGCTGGTCAGCACGCGCAAGGGCGAGACCAAAAGCGATACGGTCGAAACCATGGGCCACAGCTTTGACGGCATCGAGGAGTACGACAACCCGCTGCCACAATGGTGGTTCATGTTGTTCGTCGGCACGCTGGTATTTGCCGTGGGCTACCTGATCCTGTACCCGGGCCTGGGCAACTGGAAAGGCCTGCTGCCCGGCTATGAGAATGGCTGGACCGGTGTACATGAGTGGGAAAAGGAAATGGACAAGGCGGACGCCAAATTTGGGCCCATCTACGCCAAATATGCCTCCATGCCCGTTGAACAAGTCGCTCAGGATCCGGCAGCACTGAAAATGGGCGGGCGCCTGTTTGCTTCCAACTGCTCGGTGTGCCACGGCTCGGATGCCAAGGGCGCTTTCGGCTTCCCTAACCTGGCCGACAACACCTGGCGCTGGGGCGGCGACGCCGACACGATCAAGGCCACCATCATGGGCGGTCGCATCGCGGCAATGCCGGCCTGGGGTGAAGTACTGGGTGAAAACGGAGTCAAAAACGTCGCCGCCTATGTACGCCACGACCTGGCGGGCCTGCCCCTCCCTGAAGGCGCCACTGTCGATCTGACGGCTGGCAAGCAAGCCTACGAAACCACTTGCGTGGCCTGCCACGGGGCAAACGGTAAAGGCATGCCGCTGATGGGCGCGCCAGACCTGACCCAACCAGCCGGTTTTATCTACGGCACCAGCCTGGCGCAATTGCAACAAACCATTCGCCACGGCCGTCAGGGCCACATGCCTGCGCAAAACGATTTGTTGGGCAACGACAAGGTACAGCTGCTGGCGGCCTACGTGTTCAGCTTGTCACACGGTAATCAAGAGGAAAAAACAGCCGAATAATTACCGGACATTTCCTGCCGCATCATTTTGGTGCGGCAGTTCCCGCCTCAAAGCGCGACCAAGTGTCGCACCTCTTTCAGCCCCGCCATTGCTCTCCCGCCATTCAGGACTAAGCTCAACGCTTGTGTGAGCCGGATCTGTGCAGCGCCACGTCAAGTGAAACTAACCGGTAAGTTGAAGGGCAGCGTTACGGGCCACAATGGTGGGTTTGCACCGGCTATCGTGCATTACGATGTTTGCCGCGCCTTGCCCCCACCTCAACCCGCCCGCCTCGACCCCTCCACTTTTGCCCTGCATGCGGCGTTTTTGGTGAGGTCACTTTGACCTTACTCCGCGCATGGAAAGGCCGCAGAACAAGCCTTGGAAAGCATTGACCGGGGTCATGGTTCGTTGCAATAGCCCTACGCTTTATACATACTTGCGACCGATTTTTATCCTAATAAAATACCTAAACCGTGGAACCTTAGAATGAGCACAGCAATCAGCCCGACTGCTTATAACTATAAGGTAGTCCGCCAGTTCGCCATCATGACGGTGGTCTGGGGGATCCTTGGCATGGGGCTCGGGGTTTTCATCGCGTCACAGCTTGTGTGGCCTGAATTGAACCTTGGCCTCGAGTGGACGACCTTCGGCCGTCTGCGTCCCCTGCATACCAACCTTGTGATCTTTGCCTTTGGTGGCTGTGCATTGTTTGGCACCTCCTACTACGTCGTGCAGCGAACCTGCCAGACACGACTGATCTCCGATTCGCTGGCCTCGTTTACCTTCTGGGGTTGGCAAGCGGTTATCGTCGGCGCGATCATCACCCTGCCACTGGGTTACACCACCACCAAAGAATACGCCGAGCTGGAATGGCCTTTGGCTATTTTGCTGGCCATTGTCTGGGTGACCTACGGCATTGTGTTCTTCGGCACCATCACCAAGCGTAAAACCAAGCATATCTATGTCGGTAACTGGTTCTACGGTGCATTCATTGTCGTGACGGCAATGCTGCATATCGTCAACCACGCGTCCCTGCCGGTGAGCTTCTTCAAGTCCTACTCGGCTTATGCCGGTGCGACTGACGCCATGATTCAGTGGTGGTACGGCCATAACGCGGTAGGTTTCTTCCTGACTACCGGCTTTTTGGGGATGATGTACTACTTCGTGCCCAAGCAGGCCGAACGTCCGATCTACTCCTATCGCCTGTCCATCGTGCACTTCTGGGCGCTGATCACCCTGTATATCTGGGCCGGTCCGCACCACTTGCACTACACCGCACTGCCGGACTGGGCCCAGTCTCTGGGCATGGCGATGTCGATCATCCTGCTGGCACCCAGCTGGGGCGGCATGATCAACGGCATGATGACCCTCTCGGGCGCCTGGCATAAGCTGCGCACCGACCCGATCCTGCGCTTCCTCGTGGTATCCCTGGCCTTCTACGGCATGTCGACCTTCGAAGGCCCGATGATGGCGATCAAGACCGTCAACGCGCTGTCGCACTACACCGACTGGACCATCGGCCACGTACACGCCGGCGCTCTGGGCTGGGTGGCGATGATTTCGATCGGTGCCATGTACCACATGATCCCCAAAGTCTATGGCCAGAAGCAGATGTACAGCACCGGCCTGATCAACGTTCACTTCTGGCTGGCGACTATCGGTACCGTGCTCTACATCGCCTCGATGTGGGTCAACGGCATCACCCAGGGCCTGATGTGGCGTGCGATCAACGACGACGGCACCCTGACCTACTCGTTTGTCGAAGCACTGCAAGCCAGCCACCCGGGCTTTATTGTTCGCGCCCTTGGCGGTGCCATTTTCGCCAGCGGTATGCTGTTCATGGCCTACAACGTGTTCCGCACCGTGCGTGCCTCGAACCCGGTAGAAGCTGAAGCGGCGACCAAGATCGCTGTAGTTGGAGCGCACTGATGATCAAGCACGAAACAATCGAGAAGAACATCGGCCTGATGGCCTTCTTCATGGTTATCGCCGTGAGCATCGGCGGCCTTACCCAAATCGTTCCGCTGTTCTTCCAGGACGTGACCAACACCCCGGTCGAGGGCATGAAGCCGCGTAGCGCGCTGGAACTGGAAGGCCGTGACATTTATATCGCCAACGGCTGTGTCGGCTGCCACTCGCAGATGATCCGTCCGTTCCGTGCCGAAACCGAACGCTATGGCCACTATTCGGTTGCCGGTGAAAGCGTGTGGGACCACCCGTTCCTGTGGGGCTCCAAACGCACCGGCCCGGACCTGGCCCGAGTGGGCGGGCGTTACTCCGATGACTGGCAGCGCGCGCACTTGTATAACCCGCGCAACGTCGTGCCCGAATCGATCATGCCGGCTTACCCGTTCCTCGTTGAGCGCAAGCTGGACGGCAAGGACACCGCGAAAAAAATGGAAGTCTTGCGCACGCTTGGCGTCCCTTACACCGACGAAGACATCGCCGGGGCCAAGGATGCAGTGAAGGGCAAAACCGAAATGGACGCACTGGTGGCTTACCTCCAGGGCTTGGGCACCATCATCAAAAGCAAACGGTGATCTGAATGGATATCGGGATGATTCGTGGCCTGGGCACTGTCGTCGTGATGGTGGCTTTTATCGGTTTGGCATTGTGGGTATTCAGCCCGCGACGCAAGTCAGAATTTGACGACGCGACCCTGTTGCCGTTCAAGGATGATCCCGAAGCCATCAAGCACGTCGAGCAAGAGCAAGCTTCTAGGAGTAACAAAGAATGACTACGTTCTGGAGTCTGTACGTTACAGTCCTCACTCTGGGTACCATCTTCGCCCTGACCTGGTTGTTGCTGGCCACCCGCAAGGGCCAGCGCAGCGAGCAGACCGACGAGAAAGTCGGCCACGCGTTCGACGGCATCGAAGAGTACGACAACCCAATGCCGAAATGGTGGTTCATGCTGTTTGTGGGCACCGTCATTTTCGCCCTCGGCTACCTTGTGCTGTACCCGGGCCTGGGTAACTGGAAAGGCCTGCTGCCGGGCTACCAGTACCTGGACACCAAAGAGCAGACGCCGTTTGCCAATGGTCAGACCGGCTGGACCGGTGTACACGAGTGGGAAAAGGAAATGGCCAAATCGGACGCCAAGTTTGGGCCGATCTTCGCCAAATTCGCAGCCATGCCCATCGAAGAAGTGGCCAAGGACCCGCAAGCACTGAAAATGGGTGGCCGCCTGTTCGCCTCCAACTGTTCGGTGTGCCACGGCTCCGACGCCAAAGGCGCCTACGGCTTCCCCAACCTGACCGACGCCGACTGGCGCTGGGGCGGGACGCCTGCCGACATCAAGACCACCATCATGGCCGGCCGTCACGCGGTCATGCCGGGCTGGTCCGAAGTGATCGGTGAGCAAGGCGTAAGCGACGTTGCCGCCTACGTGCTGACCAGTCTCGACGGGCGCAAGCTGCCGGAAGGTGCGAAAGCCGACCCTGCCAAAGGCAAGGAAATCTACGCGACCAACTGTGCGGTTTGCCACGGGCCGGAGGGCAAGGGCAACCCGCTGATGGGCGCACCCAACCTGACTCACCCGGGGGCGTTTATCTACGGTTCGAGCTTTGCTCAACTGCAGCAGACCATCCGCTACGGCCGTCAGGGCCAGATGCCTGCCCAGGCTGACCTGCAGGGGAACGACAAGGTTCACTTGCTGGCCGCCTACGTGTACAGCCTGTCCCATGGTGATGAAGCCAAGACAGACGAGTAACGCGCTAGTTTGAACGCTGCAAAAAATGGCCCCGCCAACGACAGTTGGCGGGGCCATTTTGTTTCAGGGCTGCAGCAGCTATTGCCGTACACACCCACAAGGTAGTAACGTTTCTACATTGTATTTTTGGGGAGGATCAGCCCATGACCATCACCACCATTTCAAGCCGCGAATTCAACCAGGACACAAGCGGTGCCAAAAAAGCATCGCAACAAGGGCCTGTTTACATCACTGACCGTGGCCGCCCCGCCCATGTACTGCTATGCATGGAGGAGTACCAACGGCTAACCGGCCTGGACACCAGCATTGTCGACCTGCTGGTGATGCCCGAAACAACGCCGGTTGAATTCGAACCCGAACGCGCAGTCATCACGCCGCGCCCAGTGGATTTCTAATGTTCCTGCTCGATACCAACGTAGTTTCTGAACTGCGCAAAACCCAGGCCGACCCTGCAGTGGTGGCCTGGGCCCGCAGCGTCCCGGCTTACAAACTGTATATCTCGGCCATTACCCTGCTGGAAATCGAAACTGGCATCTTGCGCCTGGAGCGCCGCGACCCGGGTCAGGCCGCCCCCTTGCGCAACTGGCTTGAAGTACATGTTATGTCTGCTTTTGCCGGGCGCGTGCTGTCAGTCGATGGCGCCGTTGCCAGACGCTGCGCCCGCCTGCATGTGCCTGACCGCAGCAATGAATGCGACGCCCTGATCGCGGCCACCGCACTGGTGCATGACATGACCGTGGTTACCCGCAATACCCGGGACTTTGCCTTTAGCGGCGCCCCTTTGCTCAACCCTTGGGAGCTTTGACTCAGCCAGAACGCAACTCACCTGCAGGTGTAAGTCAATTGATCCATGTCATGAGTTGTTACAACTCCTATACCAACTTGCCATTTTCCGGAACGCGACCAAAGGTCGCACCCTTGAGCTAGAGTCACAGGGGTATCATTACGCTATCGCAACACCTTCTGACCGCGGTCGGCACGTACTGACCGAGGCATTTTCCACTGCCGTGGGACGCACTAATGAGCAATCAGATTCCTGTACACAACGTCACTCCACCTGCCAAAAAACCCGCTGAAAGCACTGACCTGTACGCGGCCAGGGAGAAAATCTACACCCGCGCCTTTACCGGGCTTTTCCGCAATCTGCGCATTGGCGGCGGAGCGCTGTTGTTCCTGCTGTATTTCGGTACGGTATGGCTCAACTGGGGCGGTCACCAGGCGGTGTGGTGGAACCTGCCCGAACGCAAATTCTTTATTTTTGGCGCCACCTTCTGGCCACAGGATTTCATCCTGCTCTCGGGGCTGCTGATCGTCGCGGCCTTTGGCCTGTTCTTTATTACGGTTTACGCCGGGCGCGTGTGGTGCGGCTACACCTGCCCGCAAAGCGTTTGGACGTGGGTGTTCATGTGGTGCGAGAAGGTCACTGAAGGCGACCGCAACCAGCGCATCAAGCTCGACAAGGCACCGATGAGCGCCAACAAGTTTGTGCGCAAGTTCAGCAAGCACACACTCTGGCTATTGATCGGCTTTGTCACCGGCATGACCTTTGTCGGCTACTTCTCACCCATCCGCGAACTGGTGATCGACTTCTTCACTGGTCAGGCTGATGGCTGGGCGTATTTCTGGGTCGGCTTCTTCACCCTCGCCACCTATGGCAACGCCGGCTGGCTGCGCGAGCAGGTGTGCATCTATATGTGCCCGTATGCGCGCTTCCAGAGCGTGATGTTTGATAAAGACACCCTGATCGTTTCCTACGACCCGCGCCGTGGTGAAGTCCGTGGCCCGCGCAAAAAGGACGCCGACTACAAGGCCATGGGCCTGGGCGACTGCATCGACTGCACCATGTGCGTGCAGGTATGCCCGACCGGGATTGATATCCGCGATGGCCTGCAGATCGAGTGCATCGGCTGCGCGGCCTGTATCGATGCCTGCGACAGCATCATGGACAAGATGAACTACCCCCGCGGCTTGATCAGCTACACCACCGAGCACAACCTCTCCGGCCAGAAAACCCATAAGCTGCGTCCGCGCCTGATCGGCTATGCCCTGGTATTGCTGACCATGATGGGTCTGCTGGCCGCTGCGTTCTTTACCCGCACGCTGGTAGGCTTCGACGTGAGCAAAGACCGCGTGCTGTATCGCGAGAACGCCGAAGGGCGGATCGAAAACGTCTACAGCCTGAAGATCATGAACAAGGACCAGCACGACCACACCTACGTGCTGGAGGCCACCGGCCTGCCGGATCTCAAGCTGCAGGGCAAACGCGAAATCAAGGTCGCGGCCGGCGATATCGTCAGCCTGCCGGTCGAGCTGTCAATTGCCCCCGAGAAGCTGCCGTCGAGTACCAACGAGGTGTTCTTTATCCTCAAGGACGCCGACAACAACGACGTCAACGTTAAAGCCAAGAGCCGATTCATCGGCCCACAAATCAGATAAGAGAACTCGACATGCCCGCAGCAAATGCTTCCAGCCCCTGGTACAAGCACATCTGGCCATGGATCATCATTGCCATCCTGGCCTGCTCGGTAACCCTGACCCTGTCGATGGTCACCATTGCCGTGAACAACCCGGACAACCTGGTCAACGATAATTACTACGAGGCGGGCAAAGGCATCAATCGGGCACTGGACCGTGAGCTGCTGGGCCAGACCCTGCAACTCAAAGCCAAGTTGCGCCTGGATGAAATGACCGGCGAAGTCGTGCTGCTGCTTGAGGGCAACAGCAAGCCGCAAGTGCTGGAACTGAACCTGATTTCACCGACCCAGCCGGAAAAAGACCGCAAGGTCAGCCTGAGCCAGAGCGCAACGGAACCGGGTCGCTATATCGGCCAACTGGATGACAAGATTGAAGGTCGCCGCTTTGTTGAGCTGCTGGGTGTTGAAGATGGCAAGACCTGGCGCCTGTTCGAAGAAGAACTGGTCGGCCACGACAAGGACCTGCTGCTGGGCGACGAGCCCATTCAAGGCGCTGAAGACCACAAGTCGAAATAACCCCATCGCGGGCAAGCCCGCTCCCACAGGGATGCGCGAACCCTGTGGGAGCGGTCTTGTCCGCGATGACGTATTTTCTGGTGACACAATATCGCGATAGAGCACCATGACCACTCCCGTTCCCTGCTATCACTGCGCCCTGCCCGTCCCCCCCGGCAGCCGGTTTACCGCCGTTGTTCTGGGCGAAGTTCGCGAGTTCTGCTGCCCCGGCTGCCAGGCAGTGGCCGAGGCTATCGTCGCTGGCGGTCTCGAAAGCTATTACCAGCACCGCAGTGAAGCATCCGCCAACCCTCAAGCCCTGCCCGTGCAACTGGTTGAAGAGTTGGCGCTGTATGACCGCCCCGATGTGCAAAAACCCTTTGTCCGACATGAGGGCGAGCAAGCCGAAACCACCCTGCTGATCGAAGGCATCAGCTGCGCCGCCTGTGGCTGGCTGATCGAAAAGCACCTGCGCCATCTGCCAGCCGTCAGTGAAGCGCGACTCAACTTGTCCAACCATCGCCTGCAGGTACGCTGGGACGATAGCCAATTGCCATTGAGTGAAGTCCTCAGCGAACTGCGCCATATCGGCTATGCCGCGCACCCGTACCAGGCCGACCGTGCCACCGAACAATTGGCCAGCGAAAACCGCCTGGCCTTGCGCCAGCTCGGTGTCGCCGGGCTGCTGTGGTTTCAGGCCATGATGGCTACCATGGCCACCTGGCCAGAGTTCAATATCGACCTCAGCCCCGAGATGCACACCATCCTGCGCTGGGTAGCGTTGTTTCTGACAACACCTATCGTGTTCTACAGTTGCGCCCCCTTTTTCAAAGGCGCCATGCGCGACCTGCGCACCCGCCACCTGACCATGGATGTGTCAGTCTCCCTGGCCATCGGCGGTGCTTATATCGCCGGGATCTGGACGGCCATCACCGGCGTCGGCGAGCTGTATTTCGATGCTGTGGGCATGTTTGCCCTGTTTTTGCTGGCCGGCCGCTATCTGGAGCGCCGCGCCCGCGAGCGCACCGCCGCCGCCACTGCGCAATTGGTCAACCTGCTGCCAGCCTCATGCCTGCGCCTGAGCGCTGACGGGCAAAGCGAACGCATTCTGCTGACTGAACTCAAGGTCGGCGACCGGGTGCTGGTGCACCCCGGCTCAATCCTGCCGGCTGACGGCAAGATCCTGGATGGTCAGTCCAGCATCGACGAATCCCTGCTGACTGGCGAATACCTGCCACAACCACGGCAGATTGGCGACGCCGTCACGGCCGGTACCCTGAATGTGGAAGGCGCGCTGACCGTTGAAGTCATGGCGCTGGGCCAGGACACGCGCCTGTCCGCCATCGTGCGCCTGCTTGATCGCGCTCAAAGCGAAAAACCTCGCCTTGCGGAGATTGCCGACAAGGCCGCGCAGTGGTTCCTGCTGTTCTCATTGATCGCTGCTGCGGGTATCGGCCTGTGGTGGTGGCAACTTGATGCATCACGGGCCTTCTGGATTGTCCTGGCGATGCTGGTCGCCACCTGCCCTTGCGCTTTGTCGCTGGCGACGCCGACCGCACTCACCGCCGCTACCGGCACCCTGCACAAGCTGGGCCTGCTACTGACCCGTGGCCATGTGATCGAAGGCCTGAACCAGATCGACACAGTGATTTTCGACAAGACCGGCACCCTGACTGAAGGACGCCTGGCGCTGCGGGCCATTCGCCCTTTGCGCGAGCTGGACAGCGACCACTGCCTGGCCCTTGCGGCCGCTCTGGAAAACCGCTCCGAGCACCCGATTGCCCGTGCGTTTGGCCGCGCTGCGCAAGCCGCTGAAGAAGTACGCAGCGTGCCTGGACTGGGCCTTGAAGGGCTGGTCGGCGAGCAGCGCTTGCGCATAGGCCAGCCAGGATTTGCCTGTGAGCTGAGCCAGTGCCCGATCCCGGACATGCCGGACGAACCCGGCCAATGGCTGCTGCTGGGCGACACCCAAGGCGTGCTGGCCTGGTTTGTTC
>NZ_WIVQ01000057.1:0-29722 GCF_009600545.1 Pseudomonas sp. FSL R10-1339
CCATCTTGGCCTCCTGGCTTTAATGGCGGTGTATTTTACAGAAAATCGTATTTCTTGGGTTTACGTACAGAGCCTAGGGTTTTGGCCCGTGATGCCAATCGCCGCATTTTCGTGCCGACGCTTTTTATTGTTCCAGATAGGGCGATTATTCAAAGCAACACGGCGGACTATGTCAGAGAAGGTTTCAATCTCACGATCCGCATCATAAAGCGCTTGATATTGTAGGGTGTTTTGAAATGCGGCCATTACTAGTGGCCGATACAATACACTGTCTACACTCTGAAGGTTACCAGTGACGGGCAGGTTGAACAGCAAATCACCTGTTTCAGGAAAGCGGTTGTGGAAGCTATTTTTTAGTTCCTCAAAATCAACATACGCGCGATATTGCAGAGACTTTGAGTAATGCATCGGTACTTCGCGGATTGGTTGCTCGCTTCGGTTTTTAGTATAAATGGGTGAGGCAACGTTTGGGGTAATTCTTAGATCCCCTAGACGCATATCCAAAACGCCGGCTAATTGAACCCTATCCGTAGCCAGCAGCCAAGCAAATGCCACTTCTTCGCTGGGGGTGTGCTTTAAAAGGTATAGGTAATCAATGTTATGAAAGTAAAGTTTGTGGTCGCTGTTCTCGGGATAGATGTCTAACGCTCCTGAGTCTCGAAGGCCCGCCTGAATCAGGCGGTTTGCCTCATCAATTGTCAAGGGCGAGTTGCTTTCAATCTGGGCGTAAGCAAAGTCAGAACTGTTATGGAGAAGCCTTTCTTTTAAGCGTAGGTTTTCGCTTTTGAGGATGGCGCCTGCGAGTGCTTTGTATACAGTGCTACGATCTGTCTTGCTGGTGCTATATCTTAGCTTTTCGTAATCTCCGTTGCACCCTTCAAGTAGGTTGGCGACTTGTTGCATAACACCTTCATCACGGAGTAACTCTAAGCGCTGCTCATTCATTTCCCTGAGAAATTGACAGCAAAAACGTATCGTCGATCTTACAATCTTAAGTTCGTCTTTTTCGGGCTGGTTGGTAATTTGTCCTAAGCTCGGAGTTGCCTGTCCCGCTCGATTGGAAGCGGAAGGAATGTACACAATGGCCTCCCGAACAGCTGCGGCCGCATCGGCGAGTTCAGGATTGCCATAGGCCTCATTAAGAAAGCTATCGAATGCCGTTCGATAAACCGACATGTACACACATACGGTATTCAGTTTGGCTTTTTTTACAGTGCGTAGATAACGCGTGAAATCTACCATAAATGCCGCGGGTAACGCCTGCGCGTCTGGGTACTCGGTGATTGCCCAATTGGCGAGAGTGTTAAATCTCAAGATTCTATTATAGGCATCTATCAAAGAATTGTTTTTACATTCGGTGCTGTTGAAATATCGCAACAGAGAGCGAAAGATTGGGCAGCCATGAAATTGCTCCGGTATCTCAACGCGGCGGTGCTCGACTTTCTTGCCCTTAGCACCTTGCATCGGAACGATGGCATAGGTATCCGAGGGGCTGAGGTTATGAATAGGGCTGGGCGCAAGCGTGGACAAGCTCGCGGGGGCGTCCGCAACAGCGTCAGTAGTATCAGTCATCATATTCATCGTTCAACGCACGCCTAATTTTTTCACGACGGTGAAGTTTCCCATCGAAAATCACATATTCTTTAGTTGTAGCTTTATCCTCATGCCCCATTTGCTCGGGAACATATTGCCAGGGGTCGTAACCATGTTTGTAGCAAAAATCGACAAGGTTAGTGGCATAGGTGTGTCGTAATGCATGAAAGGTCAACTTGAGGAAGCTGCGCTTCGTCACGAAATGCAAGTGTGGGTTTTTCGTATGAAGCTCAGCTATTATTTGATCAATATTAATTGCGGCTGCGGCGCGTGCTGCCTTGAAGGTATTAGTCGCATGCCCTTTAAACATGGCTGTTCCACGTTGGGTGCATATCAGCGGCCCATCCGCAATATTTTTCCGCCTTCCTTCCAAAAAGTGTTTTATTTTTTTGAAAGCTTTGGGTGGGATGTCGACTTGCCGGAGCTTCTCGCCCTTACCGATAATCGGTACCGTTATTGTTTGGTCATTGGCCTTTTCGGCCTGAGTTACGCGCTTTCTCAAATCACTCGTTAGTAGATTTCTCGAATCGGTCACCTCGGCAGAGCGTAGGCCGCAATAGTAACCAAGATGGAGCACTAGCTCGTCTCGTTCTTTTTCAAATGCGGATTGGGCTTTGATGCTACCCAGTAGCGTCTCGAAGATGTCTCTCTCGACGTACTTGTTGTACAAGTCAAAGTTGACTCGCTTCTTCCCCTCACCCTGTTTCTTTTGCTCATCCGAAATGTAGTGGTAGGCGAAGGATGCGGGAGCATCAAGCATCCCAATCTGCCAGGCATGCGTGTAGAACAATTTGAGCGTAGAGATGTGGCGATTGATCGACTTGTTTGAACACGACCTAGCCATTTTTAGATGGCCGTACAGATAGCCCGACATGTCTGCGTCTGTGAGCAGCCTCCAGTCCTGTGCGTGTGCTTGCAGTGCCTCGAAGAAGCTTCGTAGGTCATGGGCGCAGGAGCGAATGGAATTTGGCTGCTGGCCTTCTTGGGCGAGGTATATCAGGAAGAGAGATGGCGCTGGAACGATGCTCTGTTCTGCGAGTTGGCCGTCTTCGAGGATGGCGTAGGTGCTGAGGGGGCCGCCTGACCAGTTGATCTCCTTCACATATTTGACTTTCACTGCTTAGCGTCCCGATCTCGTGAAGCACCATTCGCTTCATAAAGCCAAGCTAATCAGCAGGTTATCTTGCTGTCAATGTGCCATGGGGAAGAATGTCAACGTTTCTTAAAAACGGGACTCTCTCGGATAAACCTCGCCGATGCTGGGTACCAGGTTGTGCAAGTCGGCTTCAGCAACTTTGAACACCGGGTCATTGCGGGTGCAGTTTTTTCGCCCGCCACTTTGCCAGCATTGGCGCTGATGGCCGATCTGCCAGGCGGGAACGATATGTTCCCACTCGATGCGTGCGGCACGGTTGGCATTTTTGCGCGGGATATAACCGCAGGCTTTCAGATCGACGCGGTTGCCGGTGTATTTGCAACCGCAGTAGAACTCGGTGGACTGCGGCGCGTAGAGCTTCCAGGCAACCTTCTTGGCTTCGCTGAAGGTATTCGGGGCCGCGGCCTGTGCGCTTGCAACGGTGAAAAGACCGAGCAGTACCAGTAAACAAACCCTCATTGACTCAGTCTTCCTCAAGCACGGTCCAGAAAACATTCACGCCGCCATCATCGCGGTGGGCGACAGTGACGTTATCGTTTTCAGAAATTTCTTCCAGCAGGCGTTCCCAGAACTCAGGGTTATCGCCTTCGAGTCGCTCAAGCACCGCCATTTTGTCTTTTTGAGCTTTTGGCGAGCTGATGATTTTTTGTATACGTGTGCCGAAAATTTCATAGGGGCTTGGCGGAGTCGGCTCTTTTGCTGCTTTTTTAGCCATGATGCAATCCTTGGTGTGCTGTATGCGCATACAGTATTTAACTGCGCCACATTTGGCAACTGTTTGGTGCAACTGCCGGTGGTGCCGCAGCTTTTGTCCGACCAATAAAAAGGCCGCCTCCCACAGGGGAGGCGGCCTTGCTTATTCAGCGCGCCAAGGCGTCAAGCAAGCACTCAGTATTCCCAGAAGATGCGCTGCAGCTCTTTGCTGTCCTGGGTCTTGGTCAGGGCGACCATGGCCAGGATGCGGGCTTTCTGCGGGTTCAGGTCATGGGCAACAACCCAGTCGTTTTTGTCGTCAGGCTGTTCTGCGTTACGCAGTACGAAACCGCCGCTGTTTACGTGGGAAGAACGAATGATTTGTACGCCATCCTTACGCAGGGCTTGCAAGGTCGGCACCACGCTGGAGGACACTGAACCGTTGCCGGTACCCGCGTGGATGATGGCTTTGGCACCGGATTGGGCCAGCGCTTTATAGGCGGTGTCGTCCACATTGCCGTAGGAGTAGGCGATGCCAACGTTTGGCAGGCTCTTGATGTTCTTGATGTCGAACTCGGAGTCCATGGTGTGGCGCTTGGCTGGCAAGCGGAACCAGTAGGACTTGCCTTCAACGACCATGCCCAGCGGACCCCACGGGCTTTTGAAGGCTTCGGTCTTGATGTTGATCATTTTGCTGACATCACGGCCCGACTGGATTTCGTCGTTCATGGTGACCAGCACGCCTTTGCCGCGCGCATCTTTGCTGCCGGCAACGGCAACGGCGTTGTACAGGTTCAGCATGCCGTCAGCCGACATGGCGGTGCCCGGACGCATGGAGCCGACCACCACGATGGGCTTGTCGGTTTTTTCGACCAGGTTCAGGAAATAGGCGGTTTCTTCGAGGGTGTCGGTACCGTGGGTGATAACGATGCCATCAACGTCGTTGCTGTCAGCCAGTTCGGCGACCCGGCGGCCCAATTGCAGCAGGTTTTCGTTGGTGATGCTCTCGGATGCAATTTGCATCACTTGCTCGCCACGCACATTGGCCAGTTGGCTTAGCTCGGGGACGCCGGCGATCAATTTGTCGATACCGACTTTAGCGGCCGTGTAAGTGGCGCTGTTGGCAGCGCTGGCACCTGCACCGGCGATAGTGCCGCCAGTGGCGAGGATGATGACGTTGGGCTTGGTGACAGCCTCTTGCGCTTGAGCGGTCGGCAGTGCCAGCAGCAGGGCCAGTGCGCCCGGAACAAAAGTTTTCAAAACAGCATTTTTCATTGTTTTTTCTCTTATTAGTGAGTATGCCGATGACTGCACACTTTGCTCGGCATGTGCCATTTATTGACCATGCATAGAGACTGGAAAGCACTATTTGTGCCACTAAGCGAAGTTTCTCGGGGAGCACACAACGTATTGATTTATGGGTCTTTATTTCCACGATCCGCTTTCTGGAAAAGAAACCGGACGGTTTTCCGAACAGAAGCGTTTTTTTTGTTCGGAGAGTCGAATATCGATGTGTCTGATCGCGTTTTTTTTCACATTGACAAATAACAGGTGGCTTTCCATAGTGAGGGCCTAGCAAACGTTTGCGCCGTTTTCTTGAGTCTGTATTTCTGGCAGTCAGGCAGGACCTGATGCCAGTCACCCAGCTTTTGGCGCTCAGGCGTGTGCGAGCAGGACGTTGCTCACAATAATCATAAGATCGGAGTTGCCCCCATGAAGCTGCCATTTGCTGGACGCCTTCTTGCTGTCGCCATGCTGGCTGCGGCATCCCTTACCCTCCCTGTCGCCAATGCCGATACGCCACAAAAACCCAAAGTCGGCCTGGTCATGAAGTCCTTGGCAAACGAGTTCTTTGTCACCATGCAAAAGGGTGGCGAGGATTATCAAAAGGCCAATGCCGCCAGTTTCGACCTGATTTCCAACGGGATCAAAAATGAAACGGACACTGCGGGCCAGATCGACATCATCAATCAGATGATCATCGCCAAGGTCGATGCGCTGGTGATTGCGCCCGCAGACTCCAAGGCGCTGGTGTCGGCCATCAAAAAGGCCAGTGACCGTGGCATTGTGGTGGTCAATATCGACAACCAGCTCGACCCCCAGGTGCTGAAAAGCAAAGGGCTCGAAGTACCCTTTGTGGGGCCCAACAACAGGCAGGGGGCTCGTGAGGTCGGCGAGTACCTGGCCACCAGGCTCAAGGCCGGTGATGAGGTCGGGATCATCGAGGGTGTATCGACCACGACCAATGCGCAAATGCGCACAGCGGGTTTCACGGATGCGATGAACGCTGCCGGGATGAAGATTGTGCCGGTGCAGTCGGGCAACTGGGAAATCGACGGTGGCAACAAGGTTGCGGCGGGCATGCTCAGCGAGTATCCGAACCTCAAGGCCATCCTGGCGGGCAATGACAGCATGGCGCTGGGCGCGGTGTCGGCTATCCGGGCTGCAGGCAAGGTCGGCAAGGTGCAAGTGGTCGGCTATGACAACATCGATGCGATAAAACCCATGCTCAAGGATGGCCGCGTGCTGGCAACGGCCGATCAGGCTGCCGCCAAACAGGCGGTTTATGGCATCGAAACGGCGCTCAAGCTGGTCAAAAAAGAACCGGTTGAAAACCTCAAGGACGGTGTCATCGATACCCCTGTCGAACTGGTCATCAACAAGTAATCCCACTCGCTGTCGCAGGCACTTGCCCGGTCGGGCAGGTGCCCGGAGAAATGTCATGTCTGCTCCTGATGCCAGCGTGGTCCTCACGGTCAGCGGGATTGGTAAAACCTACACTCAGCAGCCGGTACTGGCTGCTATCGAGCTGTCGTTGCATCGCGGCGAAGTTCTGGCCCTGACGGGTGAGAATGGCGCTGGCAAAAGCACACTATCGAAGATCATGGGTGGCCTGGAGGTGCCGACTCTCGGGCACATGCAATTCAATGGCCAGGCCTATGCCCCGGGCAGTCGTGCGCAGGCCGAGCAATTGGGTGTGCGCATGGTCATGCAGGAACTGAACCTGCTGCCCACGCTGACGGTGGCGGAAAACCTGTTTCTGGACAAATTGCCCGGCCACCTGGGCTGGATCAGCCGCAAGCAGTTGCGCAAAGCGGCCATTGAGGCCATGAGCCAGGTGGGTCTGGAGGCGATTGACCCGGACACCCTGGTCGGGGAGCTGGGCATTGGCCATCAGCAGATGGTCGAGATTGCGCGCAACCTGATCGGCGATTGCCATGTGCTCATCCTCGATGAGCCCACGGCCATGCTCACCGCCCGTGAAGTTGAAATGCTTTTTGTGCAAATCGAACGGCTGCAGGCCCGTGGCGTGGCGATTGTGTATATCTCCCATCGACTTGAAGAGCTGGCACAGGTGGCGCAGCGGATTGCCGTACTGCGCGACGGTTGCCTGGTGTGCGTCGAGCCCATTGCCGATTACAACAGCGAACAACTGGTCAACTTGATGGTGGGCCGCGAGTTGGGTGACCAGTTGGATTTGGGCGAACGTAGCTTGGGTGAAACGGCACTTGAAGTCTGTGGTATCAGCCGCTCGGACAAGGTACGAGATGTATCGTTTAAAGTCAGAAAAGGCGAGATTTTCGGGATTTCCGGACTGATCGGGGCAGGGCGCACCGAACTGCTGCGACTGATCTATGGTGCTGATGTGGCCGACAGCGGCACGGTTGCAGTGGGTACTCCTGTGCAGGTAGTGACCATCCATTCGCCGGCAGATGCTGTCCGGCAGGGCATCGCACTGATTACCGAGGACCGCAAGGGTGAAGGCTTGCTGCTGACCCAGTCGATCAGTGCCAACATCGGCCTGGGCAATATGGATCGGATTTCAAGCAGTGGCTTGGTCAACCGGGAGCAGGAGGCCGCATTGGCCCGGCGTCAGATAGACGCCATGGGCATCCGCAGCAGCGGCCCGGAACAAGTGGTGTCGCAACTGTCCGGTGGCAACCAGCAGAAGGTCGTCATTGGCCGCTGGCTGGAGCGCGACTGTTCGGTTCTGCTGTTCGATGAGCCTACGCGCGGTATCGATATTGGCGCCAAGTTCGATATTTACCGGCTGCTGGGCGAGCTGACGCGCAAGGGCAAGGCGCTGGTGGTGGTGTCGAGCGATCTTCGCGAGTTGATGCTGATTTGTGACCGCATTGGCGTGCTGTCTGCGGGCCGGCTGATCGATACCTTTGAACGTGACAGCTGGAGTCAGGAACAGTTACTGGCGGCAGCTTTTGCCGGTTATCAAAAACGAGATGCGTTGCTTGCTGAAGCCACGCCAAAGGAAGCCTCATGAACCCTACCCGCGTGCCGCATAAAAGTGCACATAACTACTACGGAATGGGCACCTACCTCGGGTTGGCGGGCGCCTTGCTGGCCATGATCATTCTGTTTTCCAGCCTGAGTGAACATTTTTTCTCCTATGACACGCTCAGTACGCTGGCCAACCAGATCCCCGACTTGATGGTGTTGTCGGTCGGCATGACCTTTGTGCTGATCATCGGCGGCATCGACCTGTCGGTCGGCTCGGTGTTGGCCCTGGCAGCGTCGGCGGTCAGCGTTGCGATTCTGGGCTGGGGCTGGAGTGTATTGCCTGCCGCTTTGCTGGGCATGGGCTGTGCGGCCCTGGCGGGGACCCTTACGGGGTCGATCACGGTGGCCTGGAAAATCCCGTCTTTTATTGTCTCGCTGGGGGTGCTGGAAATGGCCCGGGGCGGGGCCTACCAGCTTACAGGATCGCGCACGGCGTATATCGGCGACGCGTTCGCCTGGCTTGCCAATCCGGTTGCCTTTGGCATCTCGCCCGCGTTCATTATTGCGTTGCTGATTATTGTCATCGCCCAGGCGGTGCTGACGCGCACGGTGTTTGGGCGCTATCTGATTGGCATTGGCACCAACGAAGAAGCCGTTCGCCTGGCCGGTATCAATCCAAAGCCTTACAAGATTTTGGTCTTTAGCCTGATGGGGTTGTTGGCAGGAGTGGCGGCGCTGTTTCAGATATCCCGCCTCGAGGCGGCAGACCCCAATGCCGGTTCGGGCCTTGAACTGCAGGTGATTGCGGCCGTGGTGATCGGTGGCACGAGCTTGATGGGCGGGCGCGGTTCGGTGATCAGTACGTTTTTTGGTGTGCTGATTATTTCAGTATTGGCCGCAGGGCTGGCTCAAATCGGCGCGACGGAACCCACCAAGCGTATTATTACCGGTGCTGTCATTGTGATAGCAGTGGTATTGGACACTTACCGCAGTCAACGCGCACAGCGACGGAATTGAGCAATGGCAACGATTAAAGATGTCGCGGCAATGGCAGGCATTTCGTACACGACGGTTTCTCATGTTTTGAATAAAACCCGCCCTGTCAGTGAACCTGTGCGCTTGAAGGTTGAGCAAGCCATTGCACACCTGGAGTATGTACCCAGCGCGGTAGCACGCTCGCTCAAGGCCAAGACCACAGCGACCATCGGCCTGCTGGTGGCCAATAGCCTGAACCCGTACTTTGCCGAGTTGGCGCGAGGTATCGAGGATTACTGTGAGCGCAACAATTACTGCGTGATCCTGTGCAACTGTGATGATGACCCGGTCAAGCAGCGCAATTACCTGCGGGTGCTGCTGGAAAAGCGTGTGGACGGGCTGGTGGTCGCTTCGTCCACAGGCGACCTGGGGATGGCCAGCGGGTTGGTCGGCGTACGCACGCCGATGGTGATTGTCGATCGCAGCTTTGAGGGGGTTGAGGCTGACCTGGTGTGCATCGACCACGAACTGGGGGCTTATCTGGCTACGCGGCACTTGCTCGATCTGGGGCATCGTGCCATTGCCTGCATTGGCGGGCCCGCCGCCACCCGTGTCGCGCAGTTGCGTATGGCCGGGTATCGGCGCGCGCTGCTGGAGGCGGGTATAACGCCTCAGGGGCAGTGGATGGTCGAGAGTGACTTCAGCAGTGTCGGGGGCTACAACGCGGCGGTCAGCTTGCTGCAGCACAACCCGCCCTCGGCCATTTTTGCCTGCAACGACATGATGGGCATCGGCGTATTGCGAGCGGCGGCCGAGCGCAATATTCGGGTACCCCAGCAGTTGTCGGTGATTGGCTTTGATGATGTACAGATGAGCCGTTATGTCTATCCGTCGCTGACAACTGTCGGGCAGTCGATCCTGCAACTGGGCGAGATCGCTGCCCAGTTATTGTTGCGCCGCATTGCCGTACCCGGGCGGGCGGTGGAGCAGCGGATCGTCAAGCCCGACATTGTGCTGCGCGAGTCCACCCGGGCTTATGCGCAAGCACCGTTGAAATCCCCCCCTACAATCACTGGATGAGTGTCGATACATGCAAGCGAATGTTGTGGTTGCAGGCAGTCTGAATATGGATCTGGTCACGCGTACCGAGAGATTGCCGCGCCCGGGGGAAACGGTGTTCGGGCAATCCTTTACCACCGTGCACGGTGGCAAGGGCGCGAACCAGGCGGTAGCAGCGTCGCGCCTGGGTGCCCGGGTGGCAATGCTCGGCTGTGTCGGCGGTGACGCCTATGGCGTGCAGTTGCGCGACGGCTTGCTGGCTGACCGGGTTGATTGTGTGGCAGTGCGCACCGTGCCTGACTGTGCCAGCGGCGTGGCCCTTATCACGGTGGATGCCTGCAGCCAGAACACCATTGTGGTGGTGCCGGGTGCCAATGGCTGCCTGGCCGCGGAAGATATCCGCGCCTTTGATCACGTCTTGCAAGGTGCGCAAGTGCTTGTTTGCCAGCTTGAAGTGCCGATGGAAACAGTCGGATGCGTGCTGGCGCGTGGACGTGAACTGGGCAAAGTGGTGATCCTCAATCCCGCCCCGGTCAGTGCTCCGTTGCCGGGGCACTGGTATGGCGCCATCGACTACCTGATCCCGAATGAGAGCGAGGCCTGGGCGCTTAGCGGTGTGCCGGTTGATTCCCTTGAGTCGGCCGGGCGGGCTGCCCGGCGGTTGGTCGAGCTGGGCGCGGGCAAGGTGATTGTCACCCTGGGCGCGCTGGGGGCCTTGTTTGTCAGTGCCCACCGAGTGATGCACTTTACTGCGCCCAAGGTCGAGGCGGTGGATGCCACGGCGGCGGGCGATACCTTTGTCGGCGGCTTCTCTGCCGCGCTGGCGGCGGGTATGGAAGAGGACGACGCGATACGCTTTGCGCAGGTCGCCGCCGCGTTATCGGTCACTCGGGCGGGGGCTCAGCCTTCGATTCCATTGTTGCGTGATGTTCAGGGCTTTAAAGCACCATGAAAAAAACACCGCTGCTGAATATCGCCTTGTCGCGGCTGGTTGCCTCGCTGGGGCATGGCGACATCGTGGTGATTGCCGATGCCGGTTTGCCGGTGCCCAAGGGTATCGAACTGATTGATCTGGCCCTGACTCAAGGCGTGCCTGATGTTGCCAGCACGTTGCGCGCCCTGCTCAGTGAGATGCAGGTGCAAAGCCATGTGCTCGCCACTGAGTTGTTGCAGGCGCCATGCCCGGCGCTGTCATGTATCGACGAATATGCAGGCAAGGGGGAGTTGGGCTCAAGGAGCCTGCTCACCCATAATGCTTTCAAGGAACTATGCCTGCAGGCAAAGGTGATTGTTCGTACTGGAGAGTGTCGCCCGTACTGCAATATTGCCTTGGTCTCTGGCGTGACTTTTTGACAAATAACCAGGGAGTTGTGATGCCACGTTTTACCCGGATTTTTCAGCCATTGATCAGGAGTGTCTTGTTCGTGTCCGCCATCACGATGTCGAGTGTTCAAGCCGCAGACAAGATCGATTTGATCATCGACACGGACCCCGGCGCCGATGATGTGGTCGCTCTGCTGCTGGCACTGGCTTCACCGGAGCAGTTACAGGTGCGGGCCATTACCACCGTGGCGGGCAACGTACGGCTCGACAAGACCTCGCGCAATGCCCGGCTGGCCCGGGAGTGGGCAGGGCGCGAAGACGTGCCGGTGTATGCCGGGGCCCCTAAACCCCTGGTGCGTACGCCGATTTACGCCGAGAACATTCACGGCCAGGAAGGCGTCACCGGTGTGCCTGTGCATGAGCCGGCCAAAGGTCTCGAAAAGGCCAATGCGGTCAATTACCTGGTTGATACCTTGCGTGCAGCCAAGCCAGGCAGCGTGACCATTGCCATGCTCGGCCCGCAGACAAACCTGGCCCTGGCCTTGATCCAGGCCCCGGAAATCACGCAGGGAATCAAGGAAGTCGTGGTCATGGGCGGCGCCCATTTCAATGGCGGTAATATCACCCCGGTTGCCGAGTTCAACCTTTATGCCGATCCGCATGCGGCAGACGTGGTGTTGAAGAGCGGGGTGAAACTGACCTATGTACCGCTGGATGTGACACACAAGATCCTTACCAGCGAGGCGCGACTGAAGCAGATCGCTGCACTGGGCAATACGGCCGGCAAACTGGTGGGCGATATTCTCAATGAATATGTGAAAGGCGACATGGTGCACTACGGACTGCCTGGCGGGCCTGTTCACGATGCCAGTGTCATTGCCTACCTGCTCAATCCTGCGCTGTTCTCCGGGCGTGAAGTCAACCTGGTCGTGGATACTCGCGAGGGGCCGACCTTTGGCCAGACTATCCCGGACTGGTACAACACCTTGAACCAGCCCAAAAACGCCTTTTGGGTCGAGAGCGGTGACGCGCAGGGCTTTTTTGACTTGCTTACCGCGCGTCTGGGCCGGCTCAAGTGAAGTGAGGTTGCGCGCCGTCAGGTCAGCCTGACGGGCTCGGCCGGTTTGTACTTTTCGAACACCTGACTGACGAACGCTCGGGCAGCTTCCGTGCCGAGCTCTTTAACCAAAAGGTCGATGCCGATAATGGCCAGCTCTTCAGGGCTGCCAGGGCTGTATGAGCACTGTCCTTGATGCCACTTGGCCTTGATATCTGCATCGATGCTGACTGTTGTCATGGGGTGCTCATGGGAAGGGGGCGTGAAAAGGCGATTTTAGCAAAAAGTCGTCATTTCGCTATGAATAGACCAAAGTAAATATTGGTTTTTGCACCCTCAACAGCCCATGACCCCCGCACTGCGTGCCACACTTGCACTTTTTGGGAGCGGTGCAGGCCATGCAAATTGATCTAAACAACCCTGAGGGCTTTACTCTTGGCGCTGTGCGTCAGTTGCTGGCCTCGGCCAGTGATGATGCCCATACACAGTTGCGCGTGACCAAGACGGGTATCGCTTATATTTCTTCGGGTGTGGTGGGCGGTGTCGATATCGACGGTCTGCTTTTCAGGCTGGAGACCTGGGCGGCAGGTTCTGGCTATGTCGGAAAAGTTGCAGCAAGCGATGAGGTCTGGGTCATGCAGATATTCAATGCCCTCAAGGACAACTGGCCTAATCCGCCGTTCGATTACATTGATGTGTACTGACACCTGAACATATTTGGCAATGATTAGGGGTGCACGGTAAAAGTCGGCTCGGGCACACTTGCCGGTGCTGGCAAATCAGAAGGCGCTGAGAGGCGTCATGCAACCTATGTGCGAAAAAGCTGTCGCAAGGGTTCAGACTATTTATCTTAAGGAGGCTTCATGTCTTGGAAGCTAGTGTCATTGGGTTCGTTGTTGGCGGTCTTGGCACTGTCCGGATGCAGCACCGCAAGTTCGGTCAAGGAGCCTGTCGCCGAGGCGGGGCATAGCCGTTGCGATGCTAAATCAGCAGCATTTGCAGTCGGTCAAAAGGCTTCGGCGCAGCTTCTGGAGCAGGCCCGTATCAAGGCTGGTGCGCAGAACGCGCGTATTTTGATGCCGCATGACGTGATGACGCTTGAGTACCGCTCGGACCGTCTCAATCTCAATGCGGACGACGCTGGCATCATTACCCGGGTTAACTGCGGCTAACCTGGCCTGACATTGCGTCAGGCATAAAAAACCCCGTCACATGGACGGGGTTTTTTTGTTCGCGGGAGATTTACTCCGGACGAACCTGTGCAGCTTGCATACCCTTTTGGCCTTTCTCAGCCACGAAGGAAACGGTCTGGCCTTCTTTCAGGCTTTTGAAACCGTCGCTTTCGATAGCTTTGAAGTGTACGAACAGGTCGTCACCGCCACCTTGAGGAGTGATGAAGCCGAAGCCTTTTTCATCGTTGAACCATTTTACGGTGCCGGTTTGGCGATTAGACATGGTGTATCTCCAAGAAACTTATATTTTCAGTAGTACTGTGCTGCTCAGGCCAACTGGGCACACCGAGGTATCATAGTCGAAATGTGCGCTTTGGGAGCCCCCCTGAGCTACAGATTGCTGCAATGTTAACCCTCGTCTGCTCTTTGAAATGCTCAAGACCCCCGGTTTACGGGGGGTTGAGGGCTAAAGGCTGTTAGAAAAAAAGCAGTCGAGAATCAATATTTTTTACGTGCAAGAGCGTTTTTGACTGTTTTTGCTCTCCTCACGGCTCAATTCGAGCCGTGAGGAGGGTGGTTATTTCTTGGCCCGGCAAGCCTGGATGGCGTCCAGAGCCCGGGTGCGAAGCTCTGCGCTAGGCTGGGTTGTCTTGCTCATCAGCTGTGTGATTTCGGCGCTTGTAAACTTCTCGGACAGCTTGTCCGCACCGCATGCGCAATGCTGTTGGGCCGTTTTTGCGTCAACACTTTGGCTGGCTGCCGCTACGCAGTCCTTCATGTAGTCTTTTTTGGCGCCTGCAGGCCAGTTATCGGCCTGGGCGCTCAGGGGTAGCAGCAGCGCCAGGGGGGCTGCGAAGGCGAGTAAGCGGATCGTGCGCATAAGATGCTCCTTGTAGGCATTAAGACCAAGTGTGTATCACTGAGTATGTGAAAGGTAAGTGGAGCTCAAGTTCACCCTTTTGTAAAAAACCCCGTTTTCTCGCGGATGCGGGGAGGGGTGCGCAACAGGCGTATCCATCTGTGCTAGCATGCCGCCCTGGCTATTTCCTGCATTCGCGTGTTCCTTGAACCGTCATGCAGTGCCATTAACCTTTTTGATTTGAACTCCAGTCACTCTGGTTCGGTTTTAGGTTCGCCGCAAGGCTCCTGCCACTGTGAGGCAGGCATACCACCGAATCGCGTACTGGCTCATCCCAACCCACGTGACCTTTGGTAGGGGTCACCACTAGGAGAGGAGGCGCCATGCCAACTATTACTCTTCCCGACGGCAGTCAACGCTCTTTCGATCATCCAGTTTCTGTAGCCGAGGTTGCCGCTTCAATTGGCGCCGGCCTGGCTAAAGCCACCGTGGCCGGCAAGGTCAACGGCAAGCTCGTGGATGCCTGTGATCTGATTGAAAACGATGCCACCTTGCAAATCATCACGCCCAAGGATGAAGAGGGGCTGGAGATCATTCGTCACTCTTGCGCCCACTTGGTCGGTCATGCGGTGAAGCAGCTGTTCCCGACGGCCAAAATGGTCATCGGGCCGGTCATCGACGAAGGCTTTTACTACGATATCGCCTATGAGCGTCCGTTCACCCCGGATGACATGGCTGCTATCGAACAGCGCATGCAGCAACTGATCGAAAAAGACTACGACGTCATCAAGAAAGTGACGCCGCGTGCCGAAGTGATCGAACTGTTTGCTGCCCGTGGTGAAGACTACAAGCTGCGCCTGATCGAAGACATGCCGGACGAGCAGGCCATGGGCTTGTACTTCCATGAAGAATACGTCGACATGTGCCGCGGTCCTCACGTGCCGAACACGCGTTTCCTCAAATCGTTCAAGCTGACCAAGCTGTCGGGCGCCTACTGGCGTGGCGATGCCAAGAACGAGCAGTTGCAGCGTATCTATGGCACGGCCTGGGCTGACAAAAAGCAGCTGGCGGCCTACGTCCTGCGTATCGAAGAAGCCGAAAAGCGCGATCACCGTAAAATCGGCAAGCGCCTTGGCTTGTTCCACACCCAGGAAGAAGCCCCGGGCATGGTGTTCTGGCACCCGAATGGCTGGACCCTGTACCAGGTACTTGAGCAGTACATGCGCAAAGTACAGCGCGACAATGGCTACCTGGAGATCAAGACTCCTCAGGTCGTTGATCGCAGCCTCTGGGAAAAGTCCGGGCACTGGGCCAACTACGCCGAGAACATGTTCACTACCCAGTCTGAAAGCCGCGACTACGCGATCAAGCCGATGAACTGCCCTTGCCATGTGCAAGTGTTCAACCAGGGCCTGAAAAGCTACCGCGAGCTGCCGCTGCGTCTGGCCGAATTCGGTGCCTGTCACCGTAACGAGCCGTCGGGCGCCCTGCACGGCATCATGCGTGTGCGTGGCTTTACCCAGGACGATGCCCACATCTTCTGTACTGAAGAGCAGATGCAGGCCGAGTCGGCAGCTTTTATCAAGCTGACGCTGGATGTCTACGCTGACTTCGGTTTCAAGGACATTGAGCTCAAGCTGTCGACGCGTCCTGAAAAGCGTGTGGGTTCGGATGAGCTGTGGGATCGCGCCGAAAGCGCATTGGCTTCAGCCCTTGATAGCGCTGGCCTGGCGTACGATTTGCAACCGGGCGAAGGTGCCTTCTACGGTCCCAAGATTGAATTTTCTCTGAAAGATTGTCTGGGTCGTGTCTGGCAATGTGGTACCCTGCAGCTCGATTTCAACCTGCCGATCCGTCTTGGCGCAGAATATGTGTCCGAAGACAACAGCCGTAAGCACCCGGTTATGCTGCACCGCGCGATCCTTGGATCGTTCGAGCGTTTTGTCGGTATCCTGATCGAACATTACGAAGGCGCATTCCCTGCTTGGCTGGCTCCAACCCAGGCAGTGATCATGAATATCACTGACAAACAGGCAGATTTTGCTGCTGAAGTTGAAAAAACTCTCAATCAGAGCGGATTTCGTGCCAAGTCTGACTTGAGAAATGAAAAGATCGGCTTTAAAATCCGCGAGCATACTTTGCTCAAGGTTCCTTATCTCTTGGTTATCGGAGATCGGGAAGTCGAGATGCAGACTGTCGCTGTGCGTACACGTGAAGGTGCTGACCTGGGCTCGATGCCCGTCGCGCAATTCGCTGAATTCCTCGCACAAGCGGTTTCCCGGCGTGGTCGCCATGATTCGGAGTAATTATTATTAAGCGTGAAATGAGACAAGATAAACGAGCTGCACCGAAAGCCCCGATCAACGAGAATATCTCGGCACGCGAGGTTCGGTTAATTGGGGCTGAAGGCGAGCAGCTTGGGATTGTGTCAATTGAAGACGCGCTTCTTAAAGCTGAAGAGGCCAAACTGGACTTGGTGGAAATTTCCGCTGATGCAGTACCCCCAGTTTGCAAGCTGATGGACTACGGCAAATCTATCTTCGAAAAGAAGAAACAGGTTGCTGCTGCAAAGAAAAACCAGAAACAGATTCAGGTTAAAGAAATCAAGTTTCGTCCAGGGACGGAGGAAGGGGATTACCAGGTAAAACTGCGCAACCTGGTACGTTTCCTGAGTGATGGGGACAGGGCCAAGGTATCGTTACGATTCCGCGGCCGTGAGATGGCCCACCAGGAACTGGGTATGGAACTGTTGAAGCGGGTTGAAGCTGACCTTGCGGAATACGGTACCGTCGAACAGCATCCTAAGATGGAAGGACGCCAGCTGATCATGGTCATCGCCCCGAAAAAGAAGAAGTAATCAATTGGGCACGGCAGGCCTTCTGATTATGTTTATCAACTGAATGCGGAGTATCCGAACATGCCAAAGATGAAGACTAAAAGTGGTGCTGCTAAGCGGTTTCTGAAAACTGCTAACGGTATCAAGCACAAGCACGCTTTCAAGAGCCACATCCTGACCAAAATGTCGACCAAGCGTAAGCGTCAACTGCGCGGTAGCAGCTTGCTGCATCCGTCTGACGTGGCAAAAGTCGAGCGCATGCTGCGCCTTCGTTAATTTTTGGTTAAGACTAGAGGAAGTAACTCATGGCTCGTGTAAAGCGTGGCGTTGTCGCCCGTAAACGTCACAAAAAAATTCTGAAACTGGCTAAAGGCTACTACGGCGCACGCTCACGCGTATTCCGTGTTGCCAAGCAAGCGGTAATCAAGGCAGGCCAATACGCCTACCGTGACCGTCGTCAGAAAAAACGTCAGTTCCGCGCTCTGTGGATCGCTCGTATCAACGCTGGTGCTCGTATCAACGGTCTGTCTTACAGCCGTTTCATCGCCGGCCTGAAAAAAGCTTCCATCGAGATCGACCGTAAGGTTCTGTCTGATCTGGCAGTGAACGAAAAAGCGGCGTTTGCTGCGATTGTCGAGAAAGCTAAAGCCACTCTGGCTTAAGTACCCCCGACAGTCACTTGGGCTTGCCTGTGTAAGCCCGGGTGCTAAACGTCATAAATAGGGGAAGAGCCTTCAAGCTCTTCCCCTATTTTGTATCTGGAGTCTGTACATGGAAAACCTGGATGCGCTGGTCTCTCAAGCACTAGAGGCTGTGCAAAGCGCTGAAGATATCAATGCCCTGGAGCAAATCCGGGTTCAATACCTTGGCAAAAAGGGTGAATTGACTCAGGTGATGAAGACCCTGGGCAATTTGCCAGCAGAAGAGCGTCCGCAAGTCGGTGCCCTCATCAACGTTGCCAAGGAGCGTGTCACAGAGGTTCTCAATGCGCGCAAGGCGTTGTTTGAAGAGGCCGAACTGGCCGCCAAACTGTCTGCCGAGTCCATTGACGTGACCCTGCCTGGCCGTGGCCAGACCTCTGGCGGTCTGCATCCGGTGACCCGGACTCTGGAACGTATCGAACAGTTCTTTACCCATATTGGCTACGGCATCGCCGAAGGCCCTGAGGTTGAAGACGACTATCACAACTTCGAAGCGCTCAACATCCCAGGCCATCACCCGGCCCGGTCGATGCATGACACCTTCTATTTCAATGCCAACATGTTGTTGCGCACCCATACCTCGCCGGTACAGGTCCGCACCATGGAATCCAAGCAGCCGCCGATCCGCATTGTCTGCCCGGGCCGTGTGTACCGTAGCGACTCGGATATCACCCATTCGCCGATGTTTCACCAGGTCGAAGGCCTGCTGATCGATCGCGATATCAACTTCGCTGACCTGAAAGGGACCATCGAAGAGTTCCTGCGGGTGTTCTTCGAAAAAGAACTGGCCGTGCGTTTCCGTCCGTCCTACTTCCCGTTCACCGAGCCTTCCGCTGAAGTGGATATGGAATGCGTGATGTGCAGCGGTAAAGGCTGTCGTGTCTGCAAGCAGACTGGATGGCTGGAAGTCATGGGCTGCGGCATGGTTCATCCGAACGTGCTGCGCATGTCCGGGATCGACCCGGAAGAGTTCTCGGGCTTTGCCTTCGGCATGGGCGTTGAGCGTCTGGCCATGCTGCGTTACGGCGTGAACGACTTGCGTCTGTTCTTCGACAACGACTTGCGGTTCCTCGCGCAATTTCGCTAGTCGTAACGAATTCTTAGGAGAGCAGGATGAAATTCAGTGAACAATGGCTGCGTGGTTGGGTAAACCCGCAGGTAGGTCGCGACGAGCTGGTTGCTCGTCTGTCGATGGCCGGTCTTGAGGTCGACAGCGTTACGCCGGCCGCCGGTGTATTCAGTGGCGTGGTTGTGGGCGAGGTGCTGAGCACCGAGCAACACCCTGATGCTGACAAGCTTCGTGTTTGCCAGGTCAGCAATGGTGCCGAGACTTTTCAGGTAGTGTGTGGTGCGCCCAACGTGCGCCCTGGCTTGAAAATCCCGTTCGCCATGATCGGTGCCGAACTGCCGGGTGACTTCAAAATCAAAAAGGCCAAGCTGCGTGGCGTTGAGTCCAACGGCATGCTGTGCTCGCAAGCAGAACTGCAAGTGGGCGAGGGCAATGACGGCCTGATGGAGTTGCCGGCCGATGCACCGGTGGGCGAGGACATCCGCGTCTATCTGGGTCTTGAAGACGCCAGCATTGAAGTCGACCTTACGCCGAACCGTGGCGACTGCCTGTCGCTGGCAGGTCTGGCGCGTGAAGTGGGCGCTCTGTATAACGCCCAGGTGACTCGCCCGGTGGTTGCGCCAGTTGCTGCGGTACACGAGGAAGTGCGTCCGGTTGAAGTGCTGGCACCTGCTGCTTGCCCGCGCTACCTGGGCCGTGTGATCCGCAATGTTGACCTGTCCCGGCCAACGCCGCTGTGGATGGTTGAGCGCCTGCGTCGCGCTGACGTGCGCAGCATCGATGCCGCTGTCGACATTACCAACTATGTCATGCTGGAACTGGGTCAGCCGTTGCACGCGTTCGACCTTGCCGAGATCAATGGCGGCATTCGTGTACGCATGGCTGAAGAAGGCGAGAAGCTGGTACTGCTCGACGGCCAGGAAGTCACCTTGCGCAGCGACACGCTGGTGATTGCAGACCATACCCGCGCTTTGGCCATTGCCGGCGTAATGGGTGGCGAGCACAGCGGTGTGACCGACAAGACCCGCGACATATTCCTTGAAAGCGCTTTCTTTGATCAGATCGCCGTTGCTGGCAAGGCCCGCTCCTACGGCCTGCACACCGACGCTTCGCACCGCTACGAGCGTGGCGTGGACTGGAAACTGGCCCGTGAAGCCATGGAGCGCGCCACTGGTCTGCTGCTGGAAATCACTGGCGGCGAAGCTGGCCCGATCGTTGAAACCGTCAGCGAGCAGTATCTGCCGTCGATTGCACCGATCACCTTGCGTGCAGCGCGTATCAGCCAGATGCTCGGCATGGAAATGGACGCGGCGGAAGTTGAGCGTCTGCTCAGCGCCCTGGGCCTGACCATAACCGCTGAAGGGGCAGGGCAATGGCGCGTAGAAGTGCCAAGCCATCGCTTCGATATCAGCCTGGAAGTTGACCTGATCGAAGAACTGGCGCGCCTGTACGGCTACAACCGCCTGCCGGTCCGTTACCCGCAGGCCCGTCTGGCACCGCAAGCCAAAGCAGAGGCGCGTAGCGACCTGCCGGAGTTGCGTCGTTTGCTGGTCGCTCGTGGTTATCAGGAAGCAATCACCTACAGCTTTATCGACCCGAAACAGTTCGAACTGTTTAGCCCGGGTGTTGAACCGCTGTTGCTGGCCAATCCGATTTCCAACGACATGGCTGCCATGCGTGCCTCGTTGTGGCCCGGCCTGGTCAAGTCGTTGCAGCACAACCTGAACCGTCAGCAAGATCGCGTTCGCCTGTTTGAAAGCGGCCTGCGTTTTGTTGGCCAGCTTGAGGGTCTGAAACAAGAGCCGATGCTGGCGGGTGTTGTTTGCGGCAGTCGTCTGCCTGAAGGCTGGGCTCAAGGTCGTGATGTTGTCGACTTCTTCGACGTCAAGGCTGATGTAGAAGCGGTGCTGGGTTTTGCCGGTGCCCTGGACGCGTTTACCTTCGTGCCGGGCAAACATCCTGCTCTGCATCCGGGCCAGACTGCACGTATCGAGCGTGACGGTCGCGAAGTTGGCTATGTCGGTGCCATCCACCCTGAGCTTTCAAAAAACCTTGGTCTTGACCGTCCAGTGTTTGTTTTTGAACTGGTTCTGGCAGAAGTGGCGGCAGGTAAAATGCCGAAATTCCATGAGTTATCGCGCTTTCCTGAAGTGCGTCGTGACCTGGCGTTGTTGGCCGATCGTGACGTTGCAGCCAGTGCTGTGCTGGATGTAATTCGTGAAAATGCAGGCGAATGGCTGACAGACCTAAGGTTATTTGATGTTTACCAGGGTAAAGGCATTGATCCGCATAGAAAAAGCCTTGCAGTTGGCTTGACCTGGCAGCATCCATCGCGCACTCTTAATGACGATGAGGTGAACGCCGCAACGCAAAATATCCTCACCTCGCTTGAACAAAGGTTGAACGCCACGCTAAGGAAGTGACGTATGGGGGCTCTGACAAAAGCTGAGATGGCGGAACGTCTTTACGAAGAGTTGGGCCTGAATAAACGCGAGGCCAAAGAATTGGTCGAGCTGTTTTTTGAAGAAATCAGGCACGCTCTTGAAGACAACGAGCAGGTCAAACTGTCAGGTTTTGGCAATTTTGATCTGCGTGACAAGCGACAGCGGCCTGGCCGCAATCCGAAAACGGGAGAAGAAATCCCGATCACGGCTCGCCGTGTAGTCACTTTTCGTCCAGGGCAGAAGTTGAAGGCCCGAGTAGAGGCTTATGCTGGAACCAAGTCATAACGACGAGCTCCCGCCGATCCCTGGCAAACGCTACTTCGCCATAGGCGAAGTCAGCGAGCTGTGCGGTGTAAAGCCGCATGTGCTGCGCTACTGGGAGCAAGAATTCCCTCAGCTCAACCCCGTAAAACGTCGCGGAAACCGCCGGTATTATCAGCGCCAGGATGTGCTGATGATCCGGCAGATTCGTGCGCTGCTTTATGACCAGGGTTTCACCATTGGAGGTGCGCGCTTGCGGCTTTCCGGTGATGAAGCCAAAGATGACACCACGCAATACAAGCAGCTGATCCGCCAAACGATCTCCGAATTGGAGGATGTCTTGCTGGTACTGAAGAAATAACCGAGGCATTTAAAATACTTTCGTATTTCAAAAGCTTAAGGTATATTTCTCAACGTTCTAGCAAGTTGTAACGCCTAGTCGGGGCGTAGCGCAGTCCGGTAGCGCACTAGCATGGGGTGCTAGGGGTCGAGTGTTCGAATCACTCCGTCCCGACCATATTCTTCAATGACTTAGCCAGGTTCGGTAGCGGCCTGGCTTTTTCATGTCTGAGATTCGGCTGTTTTGGTAGTGAATTGGTAGTGAATTGAGATTGCCTTGTTTGGTGGTGCGCATCTGGCTGCAGGATGGCCGTACGCCTCTAGGTCGATTATCACGACTTTCAGCTCTGCCTCCAAGGGCTGCTCCTGCCAAGCGGTTGGGTTGGCAAAGTCTATGGTTCATCAGGCTATGGGGCAAATATTGAGCTGTAAGGCTCCATTCCTGACGCAGCTGGTGAGTGATATCGAAAAAGCTATTTGGAGCCCTCTGCAACGCTGAGTCTGTGGCAATGCATAGCAGTGAGTTACCACTCCGGTCTGCTTCCCTTTGGGTTCGTGGACTTCTTCTTTGCTTCAGCTTTTTCGGCCTTGAGTACTGATTGCTTGATCAGATCCTGCAGCATTCCAGATATCGTTTTCTTTTGTCTTCGGGCGAGGCGGTCAAGCTGAGCCTTCACTGTCGTATCAAGAGTGAAGCTGTAGGATTTCTTCTCGTTCTTGACTTGTCGCTCCCTGTGCTGCTTCTGACGCCAAGCTGCTGTCATATTCATGATTAGCAGCTTATTGGCTGGCGTGTCTCGTAGGCTTTGACTCCATTCGGCGAGACTATCTTCGGGAGAGGATAGTAAGCCCTCAGAAAGCTTCTCCCCCTTTGTAGTCAAGTAGTCAATTGCCCACAGGTGCTGCGCTCTATTTCGAGGGTTAAGCCACTTAAGAACCGTAGCCTCTAGCTTTGTAACCTCCGGTTCTGATAGGTCTACGTAGGGAAGGTCTGATAGATCTACGGTGGAAGGGTCTGATAGATCTAGTATGAATGTAGCATTTTCATTGCTCAATGTAATGTTATCCTGTATCTAATAATGACGCGTCACCATGTGATGTTATCGAGTTTCGTCACATGGTTTCAAAACGTGCAACGTTACTGCGTTACTGCATCGTGTAACGTTACGAAGTGATGTGCAATGTGACGTAACCTGTTTATTTTAGCTTTAGGCCCATATTTTTGCTTGCTTCATCCTGAAATATTTTTGTTTTTGTTGATGAATAACAACCAATTTTATGAGCGATTCTGCCCAGAAAAGAATCTCTATACCGGACCGAAAGGTGTCACAGATCCACTTGTACAAAACGGTAATCAGGAGTGTCTTTGACCCACAGGGCATTCTCATTTGAGGTAATTTGAGTCGTTCGATACCCTTGAGCCATTTGGGGGCGGGATGAGGCTCTTCTGGCTGCGCGATGATCAATGGGAGCGCATCAAGGATCTTCTGCCGGGCAAACCAGCGACCAAGGTGTCACAGCCCGCGATAACCGCCTGTTTGTTGAAGCCGTATTGTGGGTGGCCCGAACCGGCTCCCCTTGGCGTGATCTGCCCGATAGCTATGGTCACTGGCACCGTGTCTACGCCCGCTATGACCGATGGTCACGCAAAGGCGTCTGGCTGAAACTGATGGCCTCGCTCTCCGGGGAGGCTGACCTGGAACACCTTATGGCAGCATCGTCCGCGTTCATCAGCATGGTGCCGCAAAAACAGCCCAGGCCGCCGAGGCCATGGGTAAGTCCCGAGGTGGCTTGAGCACCAAGATTCACGCAACCGTGGATGCTCTCGGTAACCCGCTGCGTCTGCTGTTAACGCCGGGGCAAGCTTCGGAATATGAGCAAGCCGCCGCCCTGATTGACGGTTTTACGTGCGAAGCCGTATTGGCAGACAAGGGCTATGACTCTGCCGCCTTCGTTGAGGCGATCCAGCGCATGGGGCTGAGGCCGTGATCCCATCTAAAAAGAATCGTCTGCGCCCTCGCACACTGGATCGGCATCTCTACACGGCGCGCAACCTGGTGGAGCGTTTCTTCCTGAAGCTGAAGCTGTTCCGCCGGATAGCGACCCGATATGAGCGACTGGCCAGGAACTATCAGGCGATGTTGAGCCTCGTGTCAGCCGTCATTTGGCTGGCCTGATTGGGAACGCCCTGTAGTGCTTCCATCTCCAGCGTGGCGCTAAACGGTCGGCGGCTGCAGTCAGAGCGACTTGCCGCGGCAACTCAACATTATCGCGGACTGTGCATGCGTGCTCGAGCTGGCTGCTCGTCGGCTCCCAGAAAGGTGGTAGACCTACGGTCTGCGCTGATTCATCCTCATTCAGATAGTTCAGAGGTGGTTTGGACAGGAACTGGTGGAAGAAGCTCTGGCGATGATCGGTTCGCAATGTGGTCGATCGGCTTCGAAGTAATTTTTTACAGGCTTTGCGAATCCTCTGAACGATACGAGAGGAGCCCGTTCATGAGGATCATCCGCCTGAAAGAAGTTATCGACTGCACCGGCCTGGGCCGGTCCACCATTTATAAGTACATCGCCGAAGGAGCTTTCCCAAAGCAGGTCCCACTGGGTGATCGGTGCGTTGCCTGGGTGGAAAAAGAAGTTCACGACTGGATCCTAGCTAGGATTAAGGCACGCGACTTGGCTGAGGGGGAGCCGTGTGACTTGTAGGTATCAGGGGCGAGCTTTGGATGCCTGTTCCAAGCAGTCTCAATACGCCATGACTGGGGCTTCCCCAGTCATGGCGCTTTATGCCGCGTCGGCCGGTTGCCGTGGCGACACCTCAGACAACTCCCGCAGTAGGCTCACAGCCAAAAGTCTCGATAGGTAGGGCAATGTCGCATTCCATTGCCCCGCTTCTCTGGGCAGTGCCTTGCTTGGTTAAGCTGGTTTTATTGATATAGCTATTTCCAATCAACTACTACCTTCCAATAGTCTCAAGCAGAGAGCGTCTCAGCAGTAAAAAATTACTCAGTGAGTACTTGGTGTGTTCATCACCCAACCAGGTACTCAACCATGCACTCACTCAACCCTATCTCCTGCACCAGCTTGTCCCAGTCTCAAGCCTCGATCAGGATCGAGCGACTTATTCAGTCCATTGAGCGTACTGACAGACCAGCTTTCGAGATCATTCAATCTCCATCAGGATACGAACAGGTACATAGGACCAAGCTCTCCAAATACTTCGACTCCATGCAGCAGATGGTTTACCTCTTCGATAAGCGTCACGCCTACGTCTACAGCGAGCACCTGCGAGCCTTCTGGCAAGCCTGTCAGGATATTGGCCTGGAGCGTAGTCCTGAAGGTCTGATCTGCCTGAATGAGCAAGGGACGGGATACCTGGATTTCCACCGCTCCATGAACGTGCTTGTCGCTCGGATTCGTCAGATTATCCGAAGCAAGGAGTTCAAGCGTAAGGAGAATGACCGCCGCTATGAGGCCAGCCAGAAGCAGGCCATGCTTACTGAGTACGTGGGACGGGTGCTGGATCGCTATTCCCGTACGGTTGTGGTGCGGGTGGATCTGCACTACCGAGAAAAAGCACAAACACGTCTGCGTATCGAGCACGTGTTCGAAGACCTGGATCTGCTGGTCCGTGCGAGGGAGCGTAATCCGATCTTCAAGCACGAGACGGGCTACATCTGTTCAGTTGAGCAAGGAGAGGACAAGGGGTTCCACGTCCATGCAGCCTTCTTCTTCAACGGCGCTGAGGTGCGTAGCGACTTTAATAAAGCTAGGGAGATTGGTGAGCTGTGGGAGCAGATCAGCCGTGGGCACGGGTACTACTACAGCTGCAACGATGATAAGGACCGTTACGGTAATGAACTCGGTATCGGGACGATCAGGCGAGTTGACACTCAGGCATGCGGTAAGGTTATCAAGGCCATGCACTACCTCACCAAGGACACTCAGCATCTACGTATCAAGCCGGCAGGGGCACGAACCTTTCGCACTGGTCGCGTTCGACGGGCAACTGCATGAAAAGTTGGCAGGTTGAATGCGCTGCGCTGGTTTGGATTCGTTCGAGCGGGTAGGCGTAGTACCTCTCGGATTTTACGCATGGATAAACGCTCCACGACGACCTCTTCGCTTCGAGAAAAGAGGTCGATGGTAGTGATAATCCTGCGTCGCTGCCTGCCTGAAAGTGTCCAGATCGCCGTGGAATCCGCAGCAGTACAGCTTCTTCCTGCCATTGGCCGGCTTGGAAAAGAGTTACATCCGTAGTGAAAGCGTCGCGGACGTAAAAGCCACCGAGAAGATGGGGCGGCTTTTCGACTTGATCTGAGAGCGAAACCAGATCGCAACCGTTGAGGGCGTACATGGCTTTAGCCAAAATCAGAGCTACGCCCCAGCACGGTTGCGACACAAGATGACGCGCTCCTGCTCCAGAATGAATCTACATTCGGTACAGGAAATACCTCATGTCCATACATCGTCGCTCGACCAGCTCTATGGCCCTCCGTGCTTCAGGGCCACACTCCTCCGATACCTGTGCGCTGTCCCTGAAATTAGTGTTCATGCTGATGCTCGATCTAGGTGGACACCGAAACTTCATTCAGCGACATCATTTCAACGACGATGAAATAGCCGCAGAGCTTGGATTGCAAGAGTTGGTCGATGCGGAGGATTTCAGTCCGGCGATGGCCTTGCGCCGACTCAAACGCGAACGTCTAGCCTTCGACCTGGCCTTCCCCGCGCCAGATTACCCGGACAGGCTGCAGGCAAATGTACAGGCGCTCGGCCAGCTGATCGGATTGGACGCTATCGAACAGCGCATACTCGGCTTCTGTGTACTGCTGCATACTGATCCCTGCCTCAACGATGCCTCTGACCAACTGGGTGCTCTCGGTTTCAACCGGACGATAAGGGTACTGTCCACTCTTCTCGATACTCCTCAAGAAGATCTTCTTCCCTATCTGGTCAATGAGGGACGATTAGTTCGTGCCGGCCTGCTTGAGATCAATGCGCGATCCTGCACAATGAGCACTCTGAGCAGCCGCTTAGTCATTGAAAGCTCCGACTTCCTCCAGCAGTTGCGCTTCAGCCGCGGGCAGCCCATTGAGCTGTTCAAGCATGCCTTTCGTCTGAGTCCGCCAGGCCATCTGAACGAGAAGGATTACCGCCATCTGGGGCGATCCCTTGAGATTGCCACAACCTACTTGAAGAAAGCCCTGGCCGAAGAGCGCAGCGGCGTGAACATTCTGTTGTACGGCCCGCCTGGCACCGGCAAGACCCAACTCAGTCGCCTGCTCGCTCGCCTGCTCGGGACTTCGCTCTATGAAATCGCTTGTACCGACAGCGACGGCGACCCAGTCAGCGCCCATCAACGCCTGTGCGCCCTGCGTTCGGCAATGAGTGCACTGCAGTCGCAGAAGGCATTGTTACTGCTGGATGAAATTGAGGACATCTTCGACACCTCGCCATTGCCTTTTTCTGGCAAGAGCAAAACCCAGAAAGGCTGGATCAATCGCATGCTGGAAGAGAACAGCCTACCCTGCTTCTGGCTGAGCAACGACATTGAGTGTTTGGACAACGCCTATATCCGCCGCTTTGACGTGGTCATCGAACTACCAAACCCACCCAAAAGCCAGCGGGAACAGATTGTCCGTGAGTGCAGTGGCGACCGTCTAGGCGAGGCACTGGTGGAGAAACTGGTCGAGCATGAGGAGATGACACCCGCCGTAATCGCCCGGGCGGCTCGCATTGCGCGCAGCCTGCACCCGCGCGCGGGAAAGCGCCTCGATGCCACGGTCGAGTGTCTGGTTGATGCGACGCTGAAAGCCCAGGGCTTCGAGCAACTGGGCCGTAACCAGGCGCAGCAGCTGCCGAGTTTCTACTCCCCGAGTCTGATCAATGCGGATATTCCCCTCGACGGATTGATTGACGGTCTGCGCAAACACCCTGAAGCACGCCTGTGCTTCTATGGTCCTCCAGGGACGGGCAAGACGGCCTTCGGCCACTGGCTCGCGCAAGAGCTGGAGAAACCGCTGATGGTCAAACGGGTGTCCGATCTCGTTTCACCTTATGTGGGCACCACCGAACAGAATCTAGCCAGGGCCTTTGAGAAGGCCGGCGAGGAACAGGCCGTACTGCTGCTCGACGAAGTGGACAGCTTCCTACAAGATCGGAAGAAAGCCACTCAGAGTTGGGAAGTCACGGCCGTCAATGAAATGCTCACGCAGATGGAGAACTATCGAGGGCTGTTCATCGCCTCCACCAATCTGATGCGCGACCTCGACGAAGCCTCGTTGCGCCGATTCGATTTGAAGATTCATTTTGGCTTTCTGAAGCCCCTTCAGATCCAAGCGCTGTTCAATGCTCATCTACAGACCCTAAAACTCAAGGATCTAGCTAAGACCAGCGGCCTGCGGCTCTTGGGCGAAGCCAGCCTGACTCCGGGTGATTTCGCCTTGGTTGCTCGACGTGCGCGCTTCAAGCCATTTACCAACGCGGAAGAGCTTGCTCAAGCCCTGCTTGCGGAAAGCCGTCTCAAGACGCCCGTGCAGCGCCCTATCGGTTTCATGCACTAGCTGTTTCTACCCGGTCTCCCGCCAGTGGGAAAGGTTGAATGGTAGAGCGAGCGGATGCCCGCGTTAGCAGATCGCCATAATGTCTAATTGCCACGTATATTGGTGAGGATCATCATGCTTGCCTCACTACAACTGACAGGGAGCTTGTCTTGCCATCTTCATCAGTACACGACGCCACAACACGGCAATGGGATCTGCTGCAAAAAATCCCTTCTCGTAGTCCTGGGCTTACCACGACGGAATTGCTTGGTGGGATGCAAGAGGCTGGATACCGGGTCAGTAAGCGCACCATCGAGCGTGATCTGGTCGCGCTATCCAGGCTATTCCCACTGCAGTGTAACGATAAAGGCACTCCGTATGGATGGTACTGGGCCGAGGGTGCCAGTGTGAGCTTGCCAGGTATCAGCATGGGCGAGGCCCTGAGTCTAGTCTTGGTCGAAGACGCGATCCGACCGCTCTTGCCGGGCAGCATGTTGAGGGCATTGAAGCCGCGTTTTCGGTTCGCCAGGAAAAAACTGGAAAGCCTGGCGCAGGATAACCAGACCGTGCGCTGGCTGGGCAAAGTTGCGAGTGTCAGCCCCGCTCTGAGCCTGCTGCCGCCGATTACGCCGGACAACACACTGGAAACCTTGCAGGCTGCTTTGCTTCAGGAAAAACAACTGCAATGCCGATATTACTCGGCCCACAACGATAAGGAACGGGAGCTGGTTCTCAATCCTCTCGCCTTGGTTCAGCGGGGGGCCATCACCTATTTAATCGGTACGGCGCCACCCTATGCCGATGTCCGTCAGTACGCTATCCATCGTTTTCGCGAGGTCGAAACTCTGCCGAGTTCTGCCCAGGGTCTGGATGACTTCGATCTGCAGGAGTATTTGGCCAGCAATGCCTTACAGTTCGGCAGTACTGCCAAGATCAGCCTGCAGGCCCGTCTCAGTGACAGTCTGGCCCGCCTGCTTCGGGAAACGCCCCTGTCTACCGATATGGCCCTGGAAAAACTCCAGGATGGCTACCGTCTGCAGGCAACGATCAGTGATACTTGGCAATTACAGTGGTGGATTCTTTCCCAAGGTGACGCACTGATGGTCGAAGCACCGCAAAGCCTACGTGAGCGGATCGCAGAAAAACTCAAGCGGGCATCAGCGCAGTATGAGTGCTTGAATGAGGTGAGTCTGTAGGCCTGCACTTAAGCATGCAGCCGGCAATCAGCTTGCTTTTCTTGTTACCCTCCTAGCCACTATTACGTCATAAGGGAATCTTCAGTGACTACCCCAAGCAAAGTCATTTTGTCCACCTTGGAACAGGCTCAGTGAATCGCCCCTAGTTTCGTAGACATCTCCAAGCCTTAAAATGAGGCCCATTAGGAGGTGCCATGAGCAACCAGCGA
>NZ_WIVQ01000058.1:0-29520 GCF_009600545.1 Pseudomonas sp. FSL R10-1339
CGCCTGGCCGAAGAGTCGGCCACCATCGGTGGCGTGTTGACGGTGATTCGATCGATTGCCGACCAGACCAACCTGCTGGCCTTGAATGCCGCTATCGAAGCGGCCCGCGCCGGTGAAATGGGCCGCGGCTTTGCCGTGGTCGCGGAAGAAGTGCGCTCGCTGGCACAGCGCACCGCAGGCGCGACCAACGAAATCCAGACCCTGATTGGCGGCCTGCAACTGGCCGCCCGCCAATCGGTTGAGGGCATCCGCGCACAAGTGACCCACGCCCGGGCCACCGCCCAGCAAGCCCAGGACGCAGATGGGGCACTGGATGAAATTGTCGGGGCGATTGCCACCATCTCCACTACCGCCGTACGCATCGCCGACGTCACTGCCCAGCAAACCGGGGCGGTGAGCGAGATTCGCGACCACAGCGAGCGCATTCACGTGCTGGGGGACGAAAACCTGCAACGCATCGGCATTGCCCGCGACCAGAGCCAGCAGCTACTGACGCTGGGGTCAGAACTCAACACCGCGGTGCAGGCGTTTCGGGTGTAACCCGCCCCCCTTGTGGGAGCGGGCTTGCTCGCGATACCGACGACTCGGTCTACCTGCATGACCACGGTGATGCAATCGCGAGCAAGCCCGCTCCCACACACCCACATACCCATGCACCGCGCTATCATGCCCGCACGTTTGCTTTGCGAGATTCCTATGCGCCGCCTGCTTTTGCTCCTGTGTCTGCTGTTTGCCGTGCCTGCCATGGGCGCGGGCTTGCTGGATAACCGCCCCAGCGCAACCCTGGGCGCCATCAACAACAGCAGCGACTTTCTGCCAGTACGCGAAGCCTTCAAGCTCAACCTCATCAGCAGCACACCCGAGTCGATCAAGCTGCGCTTCGTGCCCACCGAAGGCTATTACCTGTACCGGCACAAGTTCGCCTTCAAGACCGAACCCGCCGATATCGCCCTGGGCACCGCACAACTGCCCCCCGGCGAAGCCAAACACGATGAGTACTTTGGCGATGTCGAGGTCTATCACGGCATTCTTGACGTCGATATCCCGCGCCCGGCCAAAGACCAGCGCCCCTTCACTCTGGTGGTCACCTACCAGGGCTGTGCCGACAAGGGCCTGTGCTACCCGCCGGAAACCGAACGCCTGAGCATCGATGGCAGCACAGCCACCAGCACCGGCGAACCGGCAACCGCGTGGAACTGGCGCGAACTGGCGCTGTTTTTCCTGGCCGGCCTGGGCCTGACATTTACTCCCTGCGTACTGCCTATGCTGCCGATTCTGTCGGGCGTGGTGTTGCGCGGCCAGGTGGGCGGGCTGCGCGGCTTCAGCCTGTCGCTGGCCTACGTGCTGCCGATGGCGGCCTGCTTTGCCCTGCTGGGCGCCTTGATGGGCATGTTCGGTGCGCAACTCAATTTGCAGGCACGTTTGCAATCGGTGTGGGTGCTGGTGCCTTTCGCGCTGTTCTTCGCCATTTTCGCCCTCGCCATGTTCGGTGTATTTGAACTGAAACTGCCGCAAGCCATCAGCAATCGCCTCGACCGTGTCGCCAATCGCACCCAGGGTGGCTCGCTGTGGGGCGCGGCGGTGCTTGGCGTGGTCTCCAGCCTGCTGGTTTCTCCTTGTGTATCGGCGCCGCTGGCCGGGGCGCTGCTGTATATCAGTGCCAGTGGCGATGCGCTGGGCGGAGGCTTGAAACTGTTCGCCCTGGGCCTGGGGATGGGCGCACCGTTGCTGTTGGTCGCAACCGGTGGTGCGGCCTGGCTGCCAAAAAGCGGACCGTGGCTGGTCAGTGTGAAAAACGCGATTGGCGTACTGCTGCTCGGCCTGGCAATCGGCCTGCTCAGCCGCGTGCTGCCCGGGCCGGTCACGCTGCTGCTGATCGGCGCGCTGGCGGCGGGTGTCAGTTTGTTCCTTGGCACCCTCGAGTTCACCAGCAAAGCCCCGTGCCAGCGTCTGGCTCAACTGCTGGGCCTGTTTTTACTGATCTATGCCCTGGCCTGCTGGTTTGGCGCCCTGAGCGGTCAGAGCGATCCGCTCAACCCCATCGGCCATTCCCAACCGGTTGCCAGCGCCGCAAATGGTTCTGCAGTACCAGCAGGCCAATGGCTCACTGTCAGCACCCCGGCCGAACTGGACAGCGCACTGGCCCAGGCCAAAGCCGCTGGGCAACCACTGTTGCTGGACTGGTACGCCGACTGGTGCATCAGTTGCAAAGTGATCGAACATGAGGTGCTGAATAACCCCAGGGTGCTGGATCTGCTCAAGGGTTACCGACTGGTGCGTTTCGATATGACTGCCAGCAATGCCGAACAACGCGCCCTGCTCGATCACTACAAATTGTTCGGCCCTCCGGCACTGATGTTCTTCGGCAAGGAGGGAGCCGAAATAAGTGACCAACGGGTCATCGGCGAGATCAATGCCGCGGACTTCGCCGAACGTGTTGCGATCGCGAATGACCAGATCTAGAGCCTCAGTCACAAACTTTTCGCGAACATCGGTCATCGTGCTGGCTATTGCAGTTAACTGGACAGCGAATCCGCTTTTCGGCATAGTCGCCCGGCACTGACAACTGCACACAGATAATAAGGAACAGCAGATGGCGACTTTCCTGGTACTACACGGCCCCAACCTGAACCTGCTCGGCACCCGCGAGCCGGGCGTCTACGGCGCTACCACCCTGGCGCAAATCAATCAGGATCTGGAACAAAGGGCCCGTGATGCCGGCCACCATTTGCTCTACCTGCAAAGCAACGCCGAGTATGAATTGATCGACCGCGTACACGCTGCCCGCAACGAAGGGGTGGATTTTATTCTGATCAACCCGGCGGCTTTTACCCACACCAGCGTGGCATTACGTGACGCGCTGCTGGCGGTGAGCATCCCATTCATCGAAGTGCATTTGTCTAACGTGCACAAACGCGAACCTTTCCGCCATCACTCCTACTTCTCCGACGTTGCGGTAGGTGTGATCTGCGGCCTTGGCGCCAGCGGTTATCGACTGGCCTTGGAGGCCGCCCTGGAACAGCTTGAACTACAAGCTAAACGCCCCTGACCGACCCATTGGGAGTTGACGATTCATGGATATCCGTAAAGTTAAGAAACTGATCGAGCTGCTGGAAGAGTCCGGCATCGACGAGCTGGAAATCAAAGAAGGCGAAGAGTCCGTACGTATCAGCCGTCACAGCAAGACACCTGCCCAGCAGTACTACGCGCCAGCCCCAATGCAAGCGCCTGCTGCAGCGCCAGTGGCTGTTGCCCCGGTTGCCACCGTGACCGAAGCGCCTGCTGCACCGAAACTGAACGGTTTTGTGGTCAAGTCGCCAATGGTCGGTACCTTCTACCGCACCCCGGCGCCTACCTCGCCTGCCTTCGTTGAAGTGGGCCAGACCGTCAAGGTCGGCGACACCATTTGCATCGTGGAAGCGATGAAAATGATGAACCACATCACCGCCGAAAAAGCCGGTGTTATCGAATCCATCCTGGTAGAAAACGGTCAGCCGGTTGAGTTCGACCAACCGCTGTTCACCATCGTTTGAACCACGGGGAGCCAACGATGTTGAAGCCTCAGAAGCTGGAAAAAGTCCTGATCGCCAACCGTGGCGAGATTGCTTTGCGCATCCTGCGGGCGTGCAAGGAAATGGGGATCAAGACTGTCGCGGTGTACTCCACTGCCGACAAAGAGCTGATGCACCTGGGCCTGGCAGACGAAACCGTCTGCATCGGTCCGGCACCGGCCAACCTGTCTTACCTGCACATTCCGGCCATCATCGCGGCCGCGGAAGTGACCGGTGCCACGGCGATTCACCCGGGCTACGGCTTTTTGGCTGAAAACGCCGACTTCGCCGAACAGGTCGAGAAATCCGGTTTTGCCTTCATCGGCCCGAAAGCCGACACCATTCGCCTGATGGGCGACAAGGTATCGGCCAAGCACGCCATGATCGCAGCAGGCGTTCCGACCGTTCCAGGTTCTGACGGCCCGCTGCCGGAAGACCCTGAAACCGCATTGCGCATTGGCCGTGAAGTCGGCTATCCGGTAATCATCAAGGCCGCTGGCGGCGGTGGTGGTCGCGGTATGCGCGTTGTGCACCGTGAAGAAGACCTGATCGAAGCTGCCAAACAGACCCGCGAAGAAGCCGGCGCCTGGTTCAGCAACCCGATGGTCTATCTCGAGAAATACCTGACCAATCCGCGTCACGTGGAAGTTCAGGTCATTTCCGACGGCCAGGGCAATGCCATCCACCTGGGCGACCGCGATTGCTCGCTGCAACGTCGTCACCAGAAAGTGCTGGAAGAAGCTCCGGCACCGGGCATCGACGAAACCGCACGCGCCGAAGTTCTGGCACGTTGCGTACAGGCCTGTGTAGACATCAACTACCGCGGCGCGGGTACTTTCGAGTTCCTGTACGAGAACGGTCGTTTCTACTTCATCGAGATGAACACTCGTGTGCAAGTAGAGCACCCGGTGTCCGAAATGGTCACTGGCATCGACATCCTCAAAGAGATGTTGAGCATCGCAGCCGGCAACAAGCTGTCCTTCACCCAGGCTGACGTGAACATTCACGGTCACTCGCTGGAGTGCCGGATCAACGCGGAAGACCCGGCGACGTTCATGCCGAGCCCTGGCATGGTCAAGCACTTCCACGCTCCGGGCGGCAACGGCGTTCGCGTCGATTCGCACCTGTACAGCGGCTACAAGGTTCCGTCCAACTACGACTCCCTGATCGGCAAGCTGATCACCTGGGGCTCGACCCGTGACGAAGCCATGGCGCGCATGCGCAATGCCCTGGACGAAATCGTGGTCGACGGGATCAAAACCAACATCCCGTTGCACCGTGATCTGGTGAATGACGAAGGCTTCTGCAAAGGCGGCGTCAACATTCACTACCTGGAACACAAACTGGCTAACCAGTAAGTTTGTATTCTGATCAACAAAGCCGCTTTCGAGCGGCTTTGTTGTTTCTGCAAGGCAGGTAACTGCCCTTGTGGGAGCGGGCTTGCTCGCGATGACCTCACACGGGCCAACCTGCCAGACCAGGTCGCCTGTATCGCGAGCAAGCCCGCTCCCACCAGGGATCCGTTGCATTCATCGTTTTTTGATTACCCCCCATGCCTACGCTCGCGTAAACTTGCGCGCTTCTCGCGGCCCGACCGGCTGCACACTCCAATTTTTCAAAGGTGCCCGCCATGCCTTGGCTGCAAGTACGCCTCGCCATCAGCCCGGAACAAGCCGAAACCTACGAAGACGCGTTCCTCGAAGTCGGTGCCGTTTCGGTTACGTTCATGGACGCCGAAGACCAACCGATCTTCGAACCTGAGCTCAACACCACCCCGCTGTGGTCGCACACCCATTTGCTGGCACTGTTCGAAGGCGGCACCGAAGCCGAACTCGTACTCTCCCATCTGGAACTGCTGACCGGTTCGCCACTGCCTGAGCATCACGCCGAAGTGATCGAAGACCAGGACTGGGAACGCAGCTGGATGGACAATTTCCACCCGATGCGTTTTGGCCAGCGCCTGTGGATCGTGCCAAGCTGGCACGCGGCTCCCGAGCCGGATGCCGTCAACCTGCTGCTCGATCCGGGCCTGGCTTTCGGCACCGGCACCCACCCGACCACCGCCCTGTGCCTGGAATGGCTGGACGGTCAGGACCTGAAAGACTGCAACGTGCTGGACTTCGGCTGCGGCTCGGGCATCCTCGCCATCGCAGCCCTGTTGCTGGGAGCCAAGGAAGCCGTCGGCACCGATATCGACGTGCAGGCGCTGGAAGCCTCACGCGACAACGCCAACCGCAACGGCATCGACCCGGCCCTGTTCCCGCTGTACCTGCCGCAAGACATGCCACAAGTGCAGGCCGATGTCGTGGTCGCCAACATCCTCGCCGGCCCACTGGTTGCTTTGGCCCCGCAACTGTCGAGCCTGGTCAAACCGGGTGGTCGCCTGGCACTGTCGGGCATCCTCGCCGAACAGGGCGAAGAAGTGGCCGCCGCTTACGCCCAGGACTTCGATCTGGACCCGATTGCCAATCGCGATGGCTGGGTGCGCATCAGCGGCCGTCGGCGCTAGAATGAAACCATGCCCAATCCGGATGGCCGCATGAGCGATAGCTTCGTTACCCAGTGCCCACATTGCCAGACCAGTTTTCGCGTCAGCCATGCCCAATTGGGCATGGCGCGCGGTGTGGTGCGCTGTGGCGCCTGCCTGCAAGTGTTCAATGCCGCGCAGCAGCTGCTGAACCAGAGCACTGAAACAGGGCAGCCGCCCGCCGTGGAGATGCCCGTCGTCGCCGCACCCGAAGTGATCGAACCTGCCCCTGTCGAAGCACCTGCCCCAACCGTGCCGGTCAACCCGGCACCGTGGCAGACCAGCACGATCGATCTCGACCATCTGGATCTGGACGAAGAACTGGCCAAGCTCGAAGAGCGTGAAATCCAGCCCAGCAAAAGCTTTGGCCAACCGCACAAGCCCAAAACCACGTCGCTAAGCGCTCGTCGCGAAACCTCTGACGCAGAAGAAGGTGAGTGGTCAGACAGCCTGTTCAGCGAATCTGCGGCAGACCGCGCCGAATCCGCCAAGGTTGCCGGGCAAGCCGCCGAGATTGCACAAACCGGACGCACCGAGCCGTCATTGTCACTGGACCTCGATGAACCCGACGATACCCCGCCGCTTCAGCTTTCCCTGGACGACGACCTCGAACCGCCGCTGACAGGCGAACGACTGTCTGCCACCGAGGACGAGGACGACGCACTCCCTGAGCCTGCGCCCGTCAGCAAGGACAGACGCAAACGCAATGAACCGGCCATGGGCGAAGACCCGCTGATGGATCTGGTGGACGATCCGCTGCAGCTGGACTGGCAAAAACGCCGTACGCCCTGGGGCAAACGCCTGCTCTGGAGCTTGCTGGTACTCCTGGCCGCAGCCGCACTGGCCGGGCAGTACATTGCCAACCACTTCGACGAACTGGCACGCCAGGACCAGTACCGCCCGATCTTCCAGCAGCTGTGCCCGCAGATCGGCTGTACGGTGCCCTCCAAGGTCGATATCGACCGGATCAAGAGCAGCAATCTGGTGGTACGCAGTCATCCGGAATTCGCCGGTGCGCTGGTGGTGGATGCAATCCTCTACAATCGCGCACCGTTCTCTCAGCCCTTCCCGCTGCTGGAGCTGCGATTTGCCGATCTCAACGGCAAAATGATCGCCAGTCGTCGGTTTAAACCTGGCGAATACCTCAGCGGCGACTTGGCCAAAGCCGAAATGCCACCGCAAACCCCTATCCACATTGCTCTGGACATCCTCGACCCGGGCCCCAAGGCCGTGAACTACAGCCTGAGTTTTCACTCGCCCGAATGAGCGGGTTTCGCACAAGTTGCTAGCTTTAAGCTGTAACCGACACGTTTAAAGCGCACCGGCTTGCCGCTTGACCCTTGAAACTTGCTGCTTATTGTTCAAAATTCACTCAATTGCAGCTTTAACCAGTCATCGAGAGCGGGTATCATGCCAACCCTTTTTCGAACTCCCAAGATCCGGCCCCACAACAGGGAAGTCCTATGTCGGCGGTACGCATCGGCCCATATACATTGAACAACGGTTTGATTCTCGCCCCCATGGCGGGTGTCACCGACCAGCCCTTTCGTCAGCTTTGCCGACGCATGGGTGCAGGCCTGGTTGTTTCGGAAATGGTCACCAGTGACATGAGTCTCTGGAACAGTCGCAAATCGCGCCTGCGCATGATTCACGACGGTGATCCCGAGCCACGCTCGGTACAGATCGCCGGCGGTGATGCGCAAATGCTGGCAGACGCCGCCAGAGCCAATGTGGAGCTGGGCGCACAGATTATTGATATCAACATGGGTTGCCCGGCAAAGAAGGTCTGCAACAAGGCCGCCGGCTCCGCGTTGCTGAAAGACGAAGCACTGGTAAACGAGATCCTGCAGGCCGTCGTGGCTGCGGTTGATGTGCCGGTTACCCTGAAGATCCGCACCGGCTGGGACCGGGACAACAAGAACGGCATCACGGTGGCAAAGATCGCCGAACAAGCCGGGATCAGCGCACTGGCGGTGCACGGCAGAACCCGTGCCGACCTGTACACCGGTGATGCCGAGTACGACACCATTGCCGCGATCAAGCAGGCCGTGTCGATACCGGTGTTTGCCAACGGCGATATCGATTCACCCCAAAAGGCCCTGCACGTGCTGAGCGCGACCGGGGCTGACGGACTGTTGATTGGCAGGGCGGCCCAGGGGCGGCCCTGGATTTTCCGCGAAGTCGATCACTTTCTGCGTACCGGGCAACTGCTGCCGGCACCGGAGATGATCGAAGTGGAACGTATTCTGCTAGAGCACCTGGCTGCATTGCACACCTTCTATGGGGAGGTGCTGGGCGTACGTATCGCCCGTAAGCATGTCGGGTGGTATCTGGCAACCTTGCCGGGCGCCAAGGAGTTTCGCGCCCACTTCAATCGTTTGGAAGATACGGAAGCACAATGCGCCAACGTTCAGGCGTTTTTCGCCGAACGACACAAGAGCCTGGTGACAGGGGACGAAGGATGGGTGGCCGCATGACGATGATGACCGAGACATTAGTGAGTGGAACAACGCCCGTGAGCGACAACGTCAACTTGAAACAGCACCTCAATACACCGAGCGAAGAAGGCCAGACCCTTCGCGGGAGTGTCGAGAAGGCGCTGCACAATTATTTCGCCCATCTGGAGGGCGCTGAAGTCACGGACGTCTACAACCTGGTACTTTCCGAAGTCGAGGCTCCCCTTCTCGAGTGCGTCATGAACTACGTCAAGGGCAACCAGACCAAGGCCTCCGAGCTGCTGGGCCTCAATCGCGGCACCTTGCGCAAAAAGCTCAAACAGTACGATCTGCTGTAAGCATTCAATCAAAACTGAAAGGCGTCCTGATAAAACAGGCCGCCTTTTTTGCTGACTCCTTTGCTTTTGATGGAAATCGAGATGACCGATCAGACTACCCGCCTGCCGATCCGCCGCGCTCTAATCAGCGTTTCCGACAAAACCGGAATCCTTGATTTCGCCCGTGAACTGGAAGCCCTCGGCGTCGAGATCCTGTCCACTGGCGGTACCTTCAAGCTGCTGCAAGACAACGGTGTGGCCGCTGTTGAAGTCGCGGACTACACCGGCTTTGCAGAAATGATGGACGGTCGGGTGAAAACCCTGCATCCGAAAATCCACGGCGGCATCCTGGGCCGTCGCGGCATCGACGACGACATCATGAATGAGCACGGCATCAAGCCGATCGACCTGGTCGCGGTCAACCTCTACCCGTTCGAAGCCACCATCTCCAAACCAGGTTGCGACCTGCCGACTGCCATCGAGAACATCGATATCGGTGGCCCGACCATGGTTCGCTCGGCAGCGAAAAACCACAAAGACGTGGCCATCGTGGTCAATGCCAGCGACTACGCCAATGTTCTGGAAAACCTCAAGGCCGGCGGCCTGACCTACGCGCAGCGTTTCGACCTGATGCTCAAGGCCTTCGAACACACTGCCGCCTACGACGGCATGATCGCCAACTACCTGGGCACCGTGAACCAGGCTGCTGAAACACTGAGCACCGAAGACCGCGGCCTGTTCCCGCGCACCTTCAACAGCCAGTTCATCAAGGCCCAGGAAATGCGCTACGGCGAGAACCCGCACCAGAAAGCGGCGTTCTACGTTGAAGCCAAGCCGACCGAAGTCAGCATTGCCACTGCAACCCAGCTGCAAGGCAAGGAACTGTCGTTCAACAACGTGGCCGATACCGATGCCGCGCTGGAATGTGTAAAAAGCTTTGTCAAACCGGCATGCGTCATCGTCAAGCACGCCAACCCGTGCGGCGTTGCCGTCAGCCCGGACGCCGAAGGCGGCATTCGCCAGGCCTACGAGCTGGCATACGCCACGGATACCGAGTCGGCTTTCGGCGGCATTATCGCTTTCAACCGTGAGCTGGACGCCGAAACGGCCAAGGCCATTGTCGAGCGTCAGTTCGTTGAAGTGATCATCGCCCCGTCCGTGAGCGAAGAAGCCCGCGCCATCGTGGCCGCCAAAGCCAACGTGCGCCTGCTGGCCTGCGGCCAGTGGAGCGAAGATCGCGCCCCGGCCTGGGACTTCAAACGCGTTAACGGCGGTTTGCTGGTACAGAGCCGCGACATCGAGATGATCGGCAGCGAAGACCTGAAAGTCGTGACCAAGCGCGCCCCGAGCGAGCAAGAGATCAACGACCTGATCTTTGCCTGGAAAGTGGCCAAGTACGTAAAATCCAACGCCATTGTTTACGCCAAGGGTCGTCAGACCATCGGTGTCGGCGCAGGCCAGATGAGCCGCGTAAACTCGGCCCGTATCGCTGCGATCAAGGCTGAACACGCCGGCCTGCAAGTGCAGGGCGCGGTCATGGCATCGGACGCATTCTTCCCGTTCCGTGACGGCATCGACAACGCAGCCAAAGCCGGTATCACTGCCGTGATCCAGCCAGGCGGCTCGATGCGTGACAACGAAGTGATTGCAGCCGCTGACGAAGCGGGCATTGCCATGGTGTTCACCGGCATGCGCCACTTCCGTCACTAACAGCACGATCCCATGTAGGCACCGGCTTTTGTGGGAGCTGGCTTGCCTGCGACAGCAACACCTCGGTAGTGTCTGAAACACCGAGGTGCCTGTATCGCGGGCAAGCCCGGCTCCCACAAAAGCCCGGCCTTCAGGCACCTCAGCGGTGCTCATCAGAATTCAGCGTCATCCGAGGTTTTTGAAATGAATGTTTTGATCATTGGCAGCGGTGGCCGCGAACACGCACTGGCCTGGAAAGTAGCTCAGGACCCACGTGTCGCCAAAGTATTCGTTGCCCCGGGCAACGCCGGCACCGCCATTGAAGCCAAATGCGAGAACGTCTCCATCGACGTGCTGGCCCTTGAGCAACTGGCAGACTTTGCCGAGAAAAACGTTTCCCTGACCATCGTGGGCCCGGAAGTCCCGCTGGTTGCCGGTGTGGTTGACCTGTTCCGCTCCCGTGGCCTGGACTGCTTCGGCCCGACCGCTGGCGCTGCCCAGCTGGAAGGCTCCAAGGCGTTCACCAAAGACTTCCTGGCGCGTCACAAGATCCCGACCGCCGACTACCAGAACTTCACCGAAATCGAACCGGCTCTGGCTTACCTGCAGAAAGTCGGCGCGCCGATCGTGATCAAGGCTGATGGCCTGGCTGCCGGCAAAGGCGTTATCGTCGCCATGACCCTGGCCGAAGCCGAAGACGCCGTGCGTGACATGCTCGCAGGCAACGCCTTTGGCGAAGCCGGTTCGCGCGTGGTGATCGAAGAGTTCCTCGACGGCGAAGAAGCCAGCTTTATCGTGATGGTCGACGGCAAGAACGTATTGCCGATGGCCACCAGCCAGGACCACAAGCGTGTCGGCGACGGCGACACCGGCCCGAACACCGGAGGCATGGGCGCTTACTCCCCTGCCCCGGTGGTCACCGCTGACGTTCATCAGCGCGTCATGGACCTGGTCATCTGGCCAACTGTGCGTGGCATGGCCGAAGAAGGCAACGTCTACACCGGTTTCCTGTACGCAGGGCTGATGATCGACAAGGCCGGTAACCCGAAAGTGATCGAGTTCAACTGCCGCTTCGGCGATCCGGAAACCCAACCGGTGATGCTGCGCCTGCAATCGAGCCTGGTGCTGCTGGTTGAAGCGGCTCTGGCTCAAGCGCTGGACAAGGTTGAAGCGCAATGGGATCCGCGCCCGAGCCTGGGTATCGTGCTGGCCGCCGGCGGCTACCCTGGCGATTACGCCAAAGGTACTGTCATCCAGGGTCTGGACGCAGCCGCCAAGCTGGAAGGCAAAGTGTTCCATGCCGGTACTGCACTCAATCAAGCCGGTGAGGTGGTGACCTCGGGGGGTCGCGTGTTGTGCGCAACCGCCATGGGCGACACCGTAGAAGCGGCACAGCACAAGGCTTACGAGCTGGCCAAGGCCATCGAGTGGGAGGGTTGCTTCTACCGTAACGATATCGGCTACCGTGCCATTGCTCGCGAACGTGGTGAACCTCAGGAGTAAACACTCCATACGGATAGGCGGGGCGTCTGCGCCCTTGCCTAACCGTTCCAGGCCCGCGCATAGTTACCGTCTAGCTTCAATCCATGAAGGGATTTCGCCGTGCGCTGGCTCAGGATCGCCATAGCTTTTACCGCCGCCCTACTGGCCACTGTGCTTGGCATGATGCCTGCGCAAGCCGCTACAGCGACCAGTTGGTCTGTTCTGTCAGACCCGCAGGCCAGCCTGCAACTGAGCGATGTACGCTCCCCTCGCCTGTCCAGCCAGTTCAGCCCTGTCGACCTTGACCGCATTGGTGCTGCTGAACCCGGCGAAGCCTTGTGGCTGCGCGTACGCCTGCAACCCGACAAGCACGAGCAGATCCTGCGGCTGTTTGCCCCTGACCTGGCGCGCCTGGACATGTATGTATTCGATGATCAAAAACTGATCAGCGAAATCAACACCGGCTCGGCATTGCCCACCAACCGCAAACCGGTGCCCAGCAGTGACTACCTGCTGCCCCTGCCGCAAAGCGCCGAACCGCTGGATGTTTACCTGCGCATGGTCTCTGACCACCAGCTGCGCCCCCACATTACTCTCGACACTGCCGTGATGCTGGCCGCCAGCCAGAGCAAGCCCCTGCTCTATGGCCTGTTGCTGGGCTGCATGACGATGCTGTTGCTGCACAACATTGTGCGCTTTGCCTTCAGCCGCTCACCCAGCAGCCTGTGGCTGGCGATCTGCGAAGCATTGCTCATGGCCAGTTCAGTGTTGTTCCTGAACCTGCTCGACCCCTGGCTGGGGCAGTGGCACAGCCTGCAAACCCCGGGCGCCTACCTGACACTGCTGCTGACCGCCCCGTGCGGGCTGATGTTCACCTATAGTTTTTTCGCGAGTCGCGGTGCCCATCGGCTGCTCAAACTGCTGCTGCTGGACATTCTTATTATCGCCCTCGGTGGCCTGTTGCTGCTGTTTATCGACAACCTGCCGCTAAACCTCATTACCTATGCCCTGGTCGGACTGGCAAGTGTCAGCATTCTGGCCGTATCGGTTTACCACTGGCAAAAGGGCTACAAACCGGCACGCATGTTTGCCATGGCGATGGTGATTTTCAATATCGGCACCCTGGTGATTCTCCCGGCGCTGCTGGGCCTGACCCTCATCGCACCGCAGGAGCTGGTGCTGGCGCTGATGTGCGTGGTGTGCATCAGCGGCTTGCTGATGAGCTTCGCCCTGAGCGAACGCAACCGCAGCATCACCCAGGCCCAGTTCAGCATCAGCCGCGAACTGGCGGCCAGCACGGCCGAAGTCAATGCCAAGGCCGAGTTCCTGTCCAAGATCAGCCATGAAATCCGCACCCCCATGAACGGCGTGCTGGGCATGACCGAGCTGCTGCTGGGCACACCGCTTTCGGTCAAGCAGCGCGACTACGTACAGACCATCCACAGCGCCGGTAATGAGCTGCTCACGCTGATCAACGAAATCCTCGACATCTCCAAGCTTGAGTCAGGGCAGATCGAACTGGATGACGTGCAGTTCGACCTCAATGCCCTGATCGAGGATTGCCTGAGCATCTTCCGCACCAAGGCCGAACAGCAGAACGTCGAACTCATCAGCTTTATCCAGCCACAAGTGCCACGGGTGATCAGCGGCGACCCCACACGCTTGCGCCAGACCCTGCTCAGCCTGCTCGAAAGCTCCCTGAAAAAGACCGACGAGGGTGAGATCCTGATCGTCGTGGCCCTTGAGGAGCGCAATGGCCCGCCACGCTTGCGCATTGCCATCCAGGACTCCGGCCAGCCGATGGATGAGCAGGAGCGTGACGCCCTGTTGCACGCCGAACTGCACAGCAAGAACTTCCTTGCCGCCACCCGCCTGGGCGGCCACCTGGGGCTGGTGATCGCCCGCCAGCTGATCATGCTGATGGGCGGCGAATTCGGCATAAAGTCCGGTCAAACCACCGGCAGCAACCTGTGGCTGACCCTGCCCCTGGACCCGCAACACCTGGAACACCCCACCTCGGACCTCGACAGCCCGCTCAAAGGCGCGCGGGTACTGGTGGTGGACGACAACGACACCTGCCGCAAAGTGCTGGTGCAGCAATGCTCCGCCTGGGGCTTGAATGTCAGCGCCGCCGCCTCGGGCAAGGAAGCCCTGGCCTTGCTGCGCACCAAGGCGCACTTGCGAGACTACTTCGACATCGTCCTGCTGGACCAGAACATGCCCGGCATGACCGGCATGCAACTGGCCGCCAAGATCAAGGAAGACCCGAGCCTCAATCACGACATCCTGCTGGTCATGCTCACCGGTATCAGTAATGCCCCTAGCAAGATCATTGCGCGTAACTGCGGGATCAAGCGCATCCTCGCCAAGCCGGTGGCCGGCTACACCCTCAAGACCACCCTGGCGGACGAACTGACCCAGCGCAACAAAGGCCATGCCGCCGCACAAACCACCGCCAATGGCCCCGCTGCCGTTGCGGTCTCCGTGCCCGGCGACTTCCGCATTCTGGTGGCCGAAGACAACAATATCTCGACCAAGGTTATCCGCGGCATGCTGGGCAAGCTCAACCTGAACCCGGACACGGCCTGCAATGGTGCCGAAGCGCTCAAGGCGATGAAGACCCAGCGCTATGACCTGGTGCTGATGGACTGTGAGATGCCGGTACTCGACGGGTTTTCTGCCACCGAGCAGTTGCGCGCCTGGGAAGTCAGCCACCAGCGGGTACGAACTCCGGTTGTCGCCCTGACCGCCCACATCCTTACCGAACACAAGGAACGCGCCCGGCAGGCCGGTATGGACGGGCATATGTCCAAACCCGTGGAACTGTCGCAACTGCGCGAACTGGTGGAGTTTTGGGTCGAACAACGTGAGCTGCGTCAATCCCGTACGCAACTGTCCTAACAGACAGCCAATCCCCCTGATAGACTTTCGGCACCCCCTATCGATGTGAGCTCAGACCATGCTCCATGTGCTGTTCAGTGTGTACTTGAAGATGCTGGTGCTTTACAGCCCGTTTTTCGTGCTGTCGTGCTTTATCAGCCTGACCCGGGGTTACTCGAACAAGGAACGCCGCCGGCTGGCCTGGAAAGTGGCCCTGGCCACGCTGATCTCCAGTGTATTGCTGTACCTGTTCGGGCGCACGATCTTCAGCGTCTTCGGCATCACCGTCGATGCATTCCGCATCGGTGCCGGCAGCGTGCTGTTTATCTCGGCGCTGGGCATGGCCCAAGGCAAGTCTGCGGTGCAAACAGACAATGTGCAGCAGGACGTGACGATTGTGCCCTTGACCATCCCGCTCACTGTCGGGCCCGGCACGATCGGTGCGTTGCTGGTCATGGGCGTCAGCCAGCCCCACTGGGATGACAAGCTGATGGCGATTGTCAGTATTGCCCTGGCCAGCCTGACGGTGGGCGTGGTGCTTTACCTGTCCAACCGAATCGAACGGATTCTCGGTGAGCAGGGTTTGCAGATCGTCAGCCGCCTGATGGGCCTGTTTGTCTGCGCCCTTGCAGCGCAGATCATCTTTACCGGGATCAGGGGCTATATGGTCCCCTGAAAACACACAGAACTGTGGGAGCGAGCCTGCTCGCGAAAGGCTCTGACAGCCGCTTCGCGAGCAGGCTCGCCCCCACGGGGCTCAGGGTTTTTCGCCATACCAGCGCGGCGTGTACACCCATTGCATGCCGTCAGCACGAGCAAAGGTGCACGTCGTCGACGACCCCACCAGCACCATGGTGCGCATATCCACCTGCTCCGGGGTCAACTCGCCCAGGGTCAGGGTGCGCAGGGTCTGGCCCGGACGGCCAATGTCACGACCCAGCACCACCGGCGTTTGCGGCGTGCGATGGCGCCTGACGATATCCAGCGCAACGCCCAGCTGCCATGGCCGTGAACGGGAAATCGGGTTGTAGAACGCCAACGCCAGATCCGCCTCGCAAGCCAGGTCCAGACGCTTCTCAATAATGCTCCACGGCTTGAGGTTGTCCGACAGCGACATCACGCAGAAGTCATGCCCCAGCGGCGCCCCGGCCTGCGCGGCCGTTGCCAGTGAAGCTGACACACCCGGCAGGATCTCCAGATCGACGCTGTGCCACTGCGGGTCCACAGACTCATGCAAGGCTTCGAGCACGGCCGCGGCCATGGCAAAAACCCCAGGGTCCCCCGAAGACACCACCACCACCGAACGCCCCTGCGCCGCCAGCTCGAAGGCGTGGCGGGCGCGCTGCATCTCTTCGCGGTTATCGGTGCAATGCATCACCTGATCGTCGCGGAACGGGCCAGCCATACGCACATAGGTTTCATAACCCAGCACATCATTGGCCCGCGCCAGCTCGGCCTTGACCGCAGGCACCATCAGTTCGGCAGCGCCGGGGCCCAGGCCAATTACAGCCAGACGGCCACGGGCCCGGCCAATCGTTTCAGGTTCCAGCGGCGCCGCGGCAACACCCAGCACCACGCCATTGCCCGGTTCACACCAGGCAACAGGCAGCAACGCTGCATCGCTGCCCACAAACCGCAACGGAACCGCCAGCTCAAGGGCCGTTTCACGCAGCGCTGCACTGGCCATCAAGGTTTCCGGTGCGACGATGCACGCCAGCGACTGACGTGCCAGCCCGGCCTGGTACAACGATTCGAGGATTGACTGTGGCGAAACCTCGGCACACACCTGCGCCAGTACATTGCGCGAATAAATCAGCAACTCGTCTGCCACTGGCAGGCGCTCGGCGCTGCCCACATGGATCGCCAGACGCGCCTGCCCGCTTTCGGGCAGTTGCGCCCGCGCCAGCCAAGGCGCATCGCCTTCGATACGCACTGATTCGCCGGCCAGCAGGTCCGAAACAAAGCGTTTGCCCAGCTCCAGATCGGCCAGCACATAGCCCGCAGGCGGATTGAGCAGACAGGTGCCAAAGCGCAGTTCGCCGCTGGTGGTGATCGCCGGAGCAATGCCCAGACCCGCCGCAATGACCCGCGCCAGATCATTCACCCCACCCAGCCCGCCCAGCAACGGCACCACCGCGCTGGCGTCTTCGGCAACCGCCAGTACCGGTGGCTCGGCGCCTTTTTCCAGCAGCAACGGCGCCAGCGTGCGGATCACAATACCCGCAGCGCATAGCGCAATAATCGGCGTGTCCTGCTGATAAAGCTGACGCAAGGTGTCGCCGAAATCGCTGTAACTGCGATCACCGCCGTCTACCCGCCCTGCCAGCCCGAGGACAGAAGCGCCGGGCAGCAACTGCTGGATACGGCGTGCAGTGTCCAGGCTGCCATTGCCCAGAATGACAATGGCCGGTGCCGGGCGACTCAACCCTGCCACCTTTCGCCTGGGACGATAATCAGCGAGAAATACGGCGAAGACATCGGTTCCACTTCATTGAGCGGCACGATCTTCTGATTGCTCATGGTGGCGCGCTCGACATACAACGCCCGCTCGGCCAGCCCCAGCTCGCCCAGCACTTCGCGCACTTTATGAAAGTTGCGCCCCAGCTTCATGATCACTGCCGCATCGGCAACCGCCAGCCGCGACTTGAGTTCTTCGTGGGGCAGCACACCCGAGAGCACCGACAGGCTCTGGTTGCGATACACCAACGGCACGCCCAATACCGAAGCGCCGCCCAGCATCGAGCACACGCCCGGTACCACTTGTGCTTCAAAACGCTGGGCCAGACGGTCGTGCAGGTACATATAGGAGCCGTAGAAGAACGGATCACCTTCGCAGATCACTGCCACATCACGGCCGGCATCCAGATGCACGGCCACTTCAACCGCGGCCTGATCGTAGAAATCACTGATCACCTGCTCGTAGGACAACGGCTCCGGCAACACCTCGGTGGTCACCGGGTACACCAGCGGCATCTGGGTTTGCGCGTCTTGCAGATGGGCTTCGATGATGCCGAACGCATTGCCCTTCTTGCCCTTGGCCACGAAATACGCCACCACCGGCGATTCGCGCAGCAGGCGCAGGGCTTTAACCGTGATCAGCTCAGGGTCGCCGGGGCCTACGCCCAAACCGATCAAACGTCCTGGTTGTGCCATCACTCGATCTCCGTGGCCAGGGCGTTGACGGCCGCAGCCGCCATCGCACTACCGCCACGGCGGCCTTGCATGATCACAAACGGCACGCCACGGCTGTCTGCCGCAAGCATGGCCTTGGATTCCGCGGCGCCGACAAAGCCCACCGGGAAGCCCAGGATCAGTGCCGGCTTGGGAGCGCCGGCATCGATCATTTCCAGCAGGTAAAACAGCGCGGTGGGCGCGTTTCCGATCACCACCACACTGCCTTCCAGGTACGGGCGCCAATGCTCAAGGGCCACCGCCGAACGGGTGTTGCCCTTCTCCAGCGCCAGCTCAGGTACGCCTTCTTCGCGCAGGGTGCAGATCACCGGGTTGTTGGCTGGCAAACGGGTACGGGTGACGCCTTCGGAAACCATCCGCGCATCGCACAGAATGGCAGCACCTGCCGCCAGCGCATCACGCCCAGCCTTGCCGGCACCCGGCGAAAAACGCAGGTCTTCAATGGCATCGACCATGCCGCAGGCGTGGATCACACGCACGGCCAGTTTTTCGAGGTCCGCCGGGATGCTGTCGAGGTTGGCCTCGGCACGAATAATGGCGAACGAATTGCGATAGATCTCTTGACCATCGCGGATGTAATCAATCATCGGTGTTGCTCCATTGGCGGGCCTCAAGCCAGGCACCCGCCGCTTCAATTGTAAGATTGCGCTCGCGCAGAACACCAAAACCGGCGTGCTCCGGGGTGCGTAAATAGAGGTCGTAATGACCGGGCGCCACGGCCAGTAAAGTGACCGGCGCGATGTGGGCTGCCGCGCAGGAGCGCTGGCAGCCGGTCAGGTGAATATTCAAAGGCTTTGGCAGCAACGCGGCCAACTGACGGGCATCCTGCTTCGTATCGGCCAGCCCTTTGGCACAGGCACTGGAGCCGGTACAGGCCACCAGATGCGCCAGCGGGTTGCCAGCCTCTACGATCAAGCCGAGCACCATCAACTGGCTCATCACCGCTGCGGCCTGAGCGGCCGCTATGTTGGGCAACAAGACGCTCTGGCATGGCGTGAACCGTAAAGTGCCATCGCCGTAGCGCTCGGCCAGCTCGGCCAACCCCGTGAGCATCGCCGCATCCAGCCGCCCCAGTGCCGGCGCCCCGCCGATATAGACCCGACCAGGCGCTTGCTGTGGCCAAATGCCGAGGTGCATGGACGCCGAGATGGCCCTGCACTGCCAGTCGCCAGCAGGCAACAGTGCCACGCTGATTCGCTGTGCCAGCTGCCCGACAAATGACTCAGTGGTGACCTCCTCCAGCAGATGACGCATGCGGGTTTGCTCAGGTCGCGCCAGATCCAGAAACTGCATCAGCACGGCCAACACCAGCTCATGCCCGTACTCCACGGGTACGGCTGCCAACGCGCAATCGTGCGCCGGGCACCCGGCCAGGCCAAAAGCCAACAGCGTCTGGCCATTACGCACAAATGCCGACAACCACAGATCATGCGGATGCTCCAGCATGGCCAGGGCCTCGCCGCCATCCAGTTGCACGGCGAACTTGGCCGACAGCTCGGTGAACCTTGGCGTGCTTTGCAGGCTGGCCAGTATCTGCCGGGCCAGCGGCCACGTATCGATATGCATCTGCAGATCAATGCCGGCACTCGGGCTGAGCATCAAGTTGCGCACGTCGTCACTGGCGGCAGTAGCAGGCCCAAGCCCGGCCGCCAGCAAGGGCGCAATCAATGCACTGTGTTGCGGCCCCACACCACGGATTTGCAAATTGCCACGGTTGGTCGCTTCGATCACACCACTGGCATACCGCTGAGCCACATCTGCCACCGTGCGAGCCTGATCGGCGTTAATCGCGCCGCCATCCAGCTTGACCCGACAGATACCGCCATCCATTGCCTGGACGATACGCAGTAACCCCGGGCAAGCCGAAGGGCGCACAGGCGTCGTGACAGAAAGTTCAGGTGGCAAGTTCAAGGAGCTATCCAGAGCAGGCAATACGCTATTGCAGGTCGCGCATTATGCCTGCTTTGGGCGAGTGCATGAAAAGCCTGCCGGACGGAATGACTACTCCCGTGTATTAACCTCGGGCAGTTGTGGATGATCCCGGCCCAGACGGGTGATCAACAACACCACGGAATCGGCATTGGCCAGCATGAGGTCAATGCGTTTACGAGCATCGTGTTTAAAGATCGGCCGCGCTTGCTCAAGGGTCCTGACACCGCTAAGCGCCTTGATTTTGGCCTTGCCCGGGTTAGCGGGTATATCCGCCCAGGTGCGCTCTTCAGGATCAAATTGCTGAAACAGGTGCTCGGTCGAGATATAGGGTGAATGGCAACTCTGGACGATCTGGTTAAACGACTTGATCTGGCTGCCCAGGGGGGTTGATTCATCCAGCAGGTCCTCGTAAGGAAAGCCGGGATTCAGATAGTTGATGTCCTCGGTATCAAGCGCCTGATGGCTGATCTCATGCAGCATAAAGGCCGCCCGATAATGCACGTTGGTCCTGAAAGGTGGCTGGGTGGCTTTCACAAATGCCTGGCTCAAGGCGTTGGGTGTTTCAAATAGAGTGCTGAAAAAATGCTCACTCAAGTACAGGCGCTTGTGCAAATCCCAGCGGTGAATCCAGGCGACGGCCTTGTCGTTGAACCGGGAGCGGCAGACCACGTATTTACTGGAAGTCAGCGGCGACAGATCGGGATGCAAAAACCTCGCAAGCAGGGGCCCGATCGTTTCATTGAGTCGGTCAAGCAACGGCTGATCAACGTGCTCCACATCAAAGAACGTCTGTATCAACGCCCGGTTCCGGGCATTCTGCGTCCCCGGTTCGAGCAAGGTGTGCAGGGCGCTTTGACTGCGCTGCAGGTAGGTGACGGCCTGGGCATGGGCCTCGCGAATGGCCTGTGCCTTGTCAGGAAAACGCCGCTCAATGCTGGCCATGCCGATGGCCTGCATCTCATGGGTCAGGCGGTCGGATATCGAAGCCGTGGTCGACAGTACAGGGCCGCCCCCCAGTAACGGTTCCTTGAGATCAAGCTCCCAATGCTCACGCTCGTTGATTTTCACCAGCGGCCCTTCGCGGCCTTCTCCGATAAAAATGCGCCAGCGCTCGCGCCAGGCCTGCACCTGAAAAACATGCCCGCCCAGCAGCACATAGTGAAGACCTGTGCCCGGGTGACGGTACAACCGGGTCAGGCTGTCCTGCTTGAGCTCCAGCAAGGCCACATCATTGGCCTGAAAAGGTTGCAGGCCGATCTCCTGCTCAGGCGTGAGGTGCACCGCCACTTCGGACTGCGGCTGACGCAAGACTGTCGGAGTCACTGTTTTCAGTTGGCGCAGTGTCAGATAACCACTGCCTATCTGTGCCAGCGACGAGGCAAAATCAGCCACGGCTTCACCCCACTCGCCTTTTTGCGCGGCCTCGAAACCCTGCTGCACAAAACCCGCCGTTTGCCAGACCACCATGGGAATACTCAGCCTGGCAGGCAAAAACATCAACGCAGTCGATGCAATCAACGAAAACAGGTATTTGAATGACTCCCAGTCGGCTTCGGCGGAGGTCTTCGACTGGGCGGCGGCCATGTCCAGCAACAGGTGGTAGTTGTCGACATACAACTGTTCAAACAGATTGCCCGCGATGGGCCTTGGCGCCAGGGTCGGGGGGGCCGGCCTGAGCATGAAACTGCCGAGGGACGCGTCCACATACTGCGGGATATGGGGCTCCACAAAACCGCCATAGTTGTAGGTTTTACGGGCCTCGGGCTCAAGACGCTGGAGCACCAGCGCCTGCAGGTCCGTGTTGATACGCAGGTCGTCGAGCAAGGCGGCTTCGTTGTTGTACGCTTTGAATGTAAAGCGCTCGCTGTAGTTGACCCACAGGATCTGCGGCCCGGCGCCTGACTCCACAGGCCCAATGATGTAGAGCCCCCTGGCCCGATCAGGATCGGCTTCGGGCTCGGCTACCAGCTCAAATGGCCGGACGATGATCGGCATTCTGTCCAACGTCAGGCGGGCCGCTCCATCTGGCATGTTGATGACCTGCTGTATGTACCGATACGCCATCTCCTGGCCAGGGTCGATCAGTTTTTCCCGCAGGGCCTGTTCCATCACCTGCAGCGAGAGCTGCTCGGAGAATTGTTGTTGGCGCAAGGTCACCCCCGGTTTTCCGGGCGCCAGCTTGTCTTGCAACAAAGCACGGTAATGCGCGCCGATTTCCAGTTGTCGGGTCAGTCGTTTTACATACGTCGCATTCAAGGCCGTCGGCAACGCACTGCCATTAGGGGCTCGCAAGGAAATCGCGCCTGCATTGAGCCGGTAAAAACCGTTAAGCGAAAATTGCGTGAGGGTCTGAACAGTGCGCGTCGTCGCCGCTGGCAAAAAAGAGGGCGTGCTACCAACCGGTACCGGGGAAGGCACATAGGTGTCGATCACCACCTCGATCGCATCCGGGTCTGGCGCCTGCCCCGCGAAGTCGAGCTCCAGACGCAGTTTCAGTAACGCGCGGGCGTACTCGGCAAGCGGCGGGATATCATGCAGGTAGTTTTGCTGTTCCTGCCCTGCCCCTGGATAGCGCTGCAACAACCCGGCATAAGCCAACTTGTCTGCCTTCGAGGCGTTTTTCAACCACTGCGGTATTGCCGCCTCAAACGCTTGCAGGCGCGCCATTTCAACCACAGGCTCCAACACCAGCCCTGCCCGACCTTGTACCAGTTCACTGTGGATAAGATTTTCAAAGGCTTGCGCCGACAAGGGGATGGCTTGAGCCGTACGGCAGGCAAAGCCGGCGTCCGCCAGCACCTTGGCAATAGCCCGTAGCTGGGTCTCTCGGACAAAGTCGTGTTCAACACGTTCGAATTGAAGCCCGCCAATTTTCCCGTTAGCGGTGCTGTCCAGCCAGGCCGTAACCTGCGGCTGCGTGCCCGTGCTGACATGGCTCAGCAGTTCCCAGCGCCGTGCCTTGTCCGCCAGGCGAGCTTGCAGTTGGGTGGTGCACTCGCCCACCGACGCAAAGCCTTCGAACCCCGAACCCGGGCTCCAGAATATGGCCCGGCCGGCAGTTGCAGGCTGCTGACCACCGCGCTCGGTGAACAACAGACAGTTGACGATATCCAGCCCGGCCTGTGCGCCATTTATTGATAGTGCAATGGCAAACACATCGGGAACAAACCCTGCCAATGCTCGACGCCGGGCGCTCACCGGCTGGCTCAGCACCGCGCCCAGCACCGCCAGGTCCGCCGCTGAAAGCCGGTTGCCCGATTGCATCAGCTGCAATTCGGCCCGTAGCATCGCCAACCTCAGGGTACACAGCCTGTCGATCAACGTATCGGCCCTCGGCGGTGGGGCCGGAGTATAGAAAAACGCACGGAGCTGATTGACATACCCCTGGAAAAACCCCGCTGCGGCCTGATCCATGACGTTGATTAATTCACTGCCTGAAAGTGGCTTGGGCGGATTGAGATCCGGGGTATCCAGCAAGTGCAGGCCCGCCTCTATTCTTTCGGGATCACGCGGCAGCGGCTGTAGTCCGGTGACCTGTTGCAACAATGCTTCCATCAGCGACACCGGCTCACGCAAGCCAGCGACCCGTAACCGCATACGGTCGAGCTCCAGCACGTCATGCCCCGCGCGGGCCAGCGCTTTCACCAGCCTTGAATACGCATACGAAAACGGTGCAGGCCATGGCCGCAACAATTCATCAACCTGGGAAGCGATGTTCATTAACTGCATCACCAGCCCCTCGGCCTGCCCGCCGTTGCCAGCAGCCATCGGGCGGACATTGAAGGTTTCGTTCGATGCAGAGCCGGAATTAAATGTGGAAGTGATTGCCTTCATGGGTGATCTCTCTTCGCTTGCGGACAATGCACAACACGCTATCGCGCCCCCGGACGACAACGGCACTACATAGATACCCGGGCACTTTCCGGGGGATCAAACGACAGCGACAGTTGCCGGTTTGAAGTACCCGAGCCAGGTAATCAACAACGTCTGAGAGTCGGCATTCATCAGGATCACCCTCTCGCGAAACACCGGGTCACTGAAAAACCGGTCACGCACCTCTTCGATGTTTTTGCTGCGAGTCTTGTGGATCAAGCTGTGTGCCAGCTTGAAAGGGAGGGGCAAGTAACTGCGCCGGTTGCTGTACTTCTCCTTGAAAAGATCTGCCTTGCGAATTTCGGTGGTCAGTTGACGATAACGGTGATCCTGCATCTGCCTTTTAAGCGTACGTATCTGACCATCCCAGTCACGCTCGGGAACCAGCAACTCTTCGAAGGGATGGCTTACACCCAGATAATTGATATCAATGGTGCCCATGACCAGGTGGCTGAATTCATGGAGCAGAATGGTGGCCGTCGAATGCTTGACCCGGTCGAACTCGCGGCCGTCCACCCCCATCACTGACAGGCTGAAAATCTCGTCGGCCGAGGCGAAGTAACCCTGAGAAAAAAGCACGGTCTTGCGTTTGATCACGCTGCCCAGCGAAGAAACACGCGCCACTTCTCGCGGGTTGGGCGGTGAGTACAAGCCGTAGCGGCTGGAATGCTGTGGTGAAAACTCGGGGGATTGCAGTGCCGTCAGCAGTTTGTCGACGATGCGTTTGAGCTTGTCGAGCAAGGGGTCGTCGATCTGGCTCACACTGAACACCCTGGCAAGAAAGCGCCGGGTCTGGGCATTCAGCTGGCTGGCGGAGCCGACTGATTGCAGATGCGCCCTGCAATCAGTCAGATAGCGAATAGCCTGTTCGTGCGCCTCCCGAATCACCTGGGCCTTGCGCGGCTGCAGACGTTCGATGGCAGGCATGCCCAGGACCGTAACTGTGTGCTCCCGGCCAAACGAAACGCTCCCCGATGTACCCGACCGCGTGCCCAGTGCCTGACCACCGCCTGGCAACGGTTCCTTGAGATCGAGTACCCAGCGCTGATGGGGGCTGCGTTTGACCAGAGGGCCATCGCGGTCTTCACCAATATGAATACGCCATCGATCCTGCCAGGCTGCGACTTGAAACACCTGCCCGTCCAGAACGATAAAGCGGTGGCCTGACTCGGGGTCAGTAAACAACCCGGAGCCAGTGTCTTCATGCAGACTATCCAACGACACATGATTAGCCGCATAGGGCCGCAAGCTGGCCTGCTGCTCACGGGTCATGGTCTCCAGAGGGGCCTCGAAGGCAGCAACGACGTGAGGTTCCCCGGTTGTGCGCCTCAGTGCGCCATGGCTACCCGCGATCATCAACAACGCCGTGGCAAAATCAAACACAGCCTGCCCCCAGCGATCATCTGCCACGGCCTGAACAGCTGACTGTGCACTGGTCTGGGCCTGCCAGATCATCAAGGGCACACTCAGCTTGCCCGGCAGAATCAGCAAAGCAGTGTCCGCCAGCAGCGACAGCAGATACACAAGGGAAGCCCAGTCCGCCTGCGCTGCGCTGCGGGCCTGGGTACGAGCCAGGGCCAGCCGCACATTGAGGGTATCGACGTACAACCTGTTCAGGCAGTTACCGGTCAACTGACCAGGATCGAGGCTGGCGGGAGGATTGGCCACCTGCGGCGAGCTCAAGGTCGGATCGACATAGCCGATATGCGGCTCGCGAAATCCCCCATATTCATAAATTTTACGAACCCGGGGTTCCAGCCGCTCCAGCACCTCGTCCTGCAAGGCTCCAGAACCGTGCAACCGATGCAGAAAATCGGACTGGCTGCTGTACTCTCGAAGCGCAGGCCCCTTGCCGTAGAGCACATACAACACCTGCGGCCCGCTATCCAGAGCAGCCGGACCAATCAGGTACATGCCCTGCGCCCGGTCGGGATGACGACCGGTTACGGCGCGAAAAGCCAGTGGCCGCACAACCAGCTCGATGCCCTTGAAGCGTTCGCGGGCTTTGGAGTCCGGGCTGTTCAGTACATGCTCAACGAAATCATGGGCCGTCTGGCTCAATGCGCCCTTGATTCGGGCTTGCAGCGCGTATTCGAGCACCTGCGCAGGCAGCTGCTGACAGAACAAGCCCTGACGCCGTGCAGCACCCTCATGGCCCGGGGTGAGTTTTTCGACCAGCAGGGCCTGATAGCTTTCGCCAAGATCCAGCGAACGCACCAGCTCACTCACATAGTGGTCATCCAGCCCCGCAGGCAAAGGTTCTTCGCCCAGTGAGCGATAGCTGCGCACGCCAGAGTGCACATTGAAAAAATGACTCAGGGCAAAATACGTCAGCGATCGCCTCAGCCTGGAGACTGCTGCGCCTCCGGCGATCTCTCCGCCAGCCGGTCCGCTGTATTGCACCACGCTGATTTCGACCTTGTCCGGGTCAATTGCCACGCCCGGAAAGTCAGCCTTCAAGCGTGCCAACAACCGCTCGCGGGCATAGTCGAGCAGCTCGGGCACGTCTTGCGAATACCCCTCGCTCCCGGCCTGTTGAATTCGCAGCAGGATCCGACCGTAGGCTTGCTGGTCACTGGTCGCCGCGTGCTTGAGCCAGTCAGGCAAACCCTCACGGAACTGCCATTGGCGGGCGGCGGCGAGCGTTGCGTCAACATTGAACTGCGCCTGCTCCGACCAGTAGCAATCCACCTGGTTGACCAGTTCCGGTGCCGACACCTGCTGCACCACACCTCGCTCCAGCAGGAAGCCGATATCACTGAGGTGTTTTTCTGTCTCCCGGCGCTGGCAGGCTTCAAGCCAGTCGGTGTCGATCACGCTGGCAGTCCATTTCACATCAACGGCGGCCTGCACCCTTTCGCGCTCACGCAAGCTGATACAGCGCAACAGATGCCATTGTTCAACACGATCCCGCAAGCGGGCCTGCAAGGTCTCAAGGCATGATGCCAGTGAATCGAAACATTCCAGGCTCCAGGCTGCCGTCCACAAGACGGCTTGCCCGGAGTTGACGCTGTCAGTGCCACCGCGCCCGGTCATCACAAGGCAGTTGCGCAGCGTGATGCTTGGGCGTCTGCCGGGCAGGGTTAACGCCAGCTCGCAGACATCGGGGATAAACCCGTTGAGCGCCCGTCGTGCAAGGTAAGTCGAATGCTCCAGCACAGCCCTGACAATGGCACTCCCGTTACTGTCCAGGCGTCCGTCCATCTGCCTGACGAATGCCTCGTAACGCAGCGCCGAGCCCCGGAACCGGGCCAGTCGGCTAATCACGGTCGAACCCGCCAATGCGGCCATCCCCATATAGTAAAAACCGTGCAGTTGCTGCATGAATTGCGCAACGAGGCCCACAGAAGCGCGGTCGAGCAAGGCCAGGACGGCTGCGCCATCGGGGTAATGGATCGGCTTGATGTCCGGGCTGTTTTTTTGCACGCCAAGACGTATTCGCGCGCCATCGACCGGGAGCGGACTCCAGCCTGTGACCCGATCCAGCAACGCATCGACCAGCGGGATAACCCGCAACGGCTCCAACTGCTTGCGCAAAGCCGCGGTGCCATAAATACGCAGCACCAGATCCCCGGGGATCAAATGGCTCAAACCAGGCGACGCCAGATGCTGCTTGAGCCGTCGGTGGGCAAAGCCCCTGAGCTCGGGCCGGCCCAGCAGCATCAGGGCTACCTGCCCGTTGAGCACCTGCAGTTTGCTTTGGATCAAAGGTAACGTAGCGCTGTCACCTGCCGTAGCCGCAGCTGTCGCCGGGCCATCAAGCGCCAGCCGGGTACTCCAGCGCCCTTGCTGGTTGGGCTCCGTCAAGCGTGGGTCGAGCAGCGCACGCACATCCAGCCCGTGATCCACCACGGCATTCACATTACAGTCCTTGCCACGTATGGCACCGAGCAGAAAGGTAAAATCCCGCGCCTGCTTGTCGATGATGGAGCGCACACGGTTTTCGAACAGATCACCCTCGATGGTCTCGACACTCAGGACCGGGTCAAGCATAAGGCGCAATACCGGCCGCTGATCCCGTGACACATGACCGAGCAGGTTGTCTCTGTCGCGGGGCTCCTTGAGCCGTGCGAGCACCTGACCCTTGAGCGTCTCGTCATTGTCAAAGCGCTCAAGTGCAGCCTGTTCGCTGAACAAAAACAGCTCGGGAGTGGAGACCGGTACAGACACACTGAACAGCCCGGCCAGTTCTACCCTGGCGCCCCCCTGCCCCAGCAATGACAGCCGGGCGGGCCGCCATTGCCCATGGGCATATCGATCATCATTCAGGCGCGAGCGCCCCACAGCCAGCAGTGCATCGAACTGCACGGGATCAATCCGCCCCTCGTGACGAGCCTGTAACAACCCATTGAAAAACCGGTCGCCCATAAACTGAACAGCCAGCACCCTCAGGCTCAACCCTTTTATGTCCAGATACCACCAGGCTTCGAGTTGCTGCTGCATCACGGCCTGAATGCCCCCGACAATTTCCCTGACCAACTGGTACATGCGCACATCCAGCGTGGGTGATCGTGCTTGAGCTGCATCGAAGGCTACGGTCGGGCTCAGATACTCGCGGATGTGATTACCCGGCCACTCGCCTTTGCCCAGGTACGCCAGTGCCAGATCCAGAAGGCTCATGCTCGACAACGGTGGCTGGCTGCCATTCGTCGCCATCGCATAGCTGTTGACCTGCAGCGTCTGAGCAGACAGGCCCAACCCCTGGAACTCGTGCTCCAGGGCCAGCGTGAGCTGTGCATTGAGCACCCCGCGCAGGGACGGAAGATCGAGCAGGCGCGCCCTCAACAACTCAAGGTTGTGCAAACGCAGATCCTGCAACGAGCGTGTGCGATGCTCAAATACCAGACCTTCAATCAAGCACCGCCTGATCCTCAGGGAGCGCAGTTTTTTCAGGTCTTCACGCACCTCGATCGGCATAAAGCGCAGCAAAGTGTCACGTACCAGCGGGTCGGCCAGACGCCGCTTGAGGGTTGTGCGCAGCGCGGTTGAATTGGCGATGCGCTCCAATCCACCGAGAGGGGAATACAGGAATGCGCCCGGCGGGTTGCTGTCTGCCCGGGTTACGATGAAATGGCCGGCAAGATCGGCGGCCGGGCCGTTGTCCGCGCCAAGCTCAAGGGCATAGACATGCTGCGGTTGCACCGCAATGACCTGCTGCAGATAGATAAACTCTTGCGCCGTGAGTTGCCCCGCAGCATCGAGCCGCACCAGGTTGTCTAGATACCCTGTTTGCATGGCGGCGAGCCAGTCATCCGGCTCAAGCTGATCATCTGTCACTGGCGACTGCCTCAGAACCCACGGAAGGCAAATCTTGGCCCGAATCTCCGGTACAACGGCATTAACCGGCTACCACCTGTAAAGATGAACTCTGGTGCAGTGCAAGGCGCGTTATCATGCGCACCTGTATCCGCAGGGCCTTCGCCCGGTAGCGGAGGAACAACCCGGCGTTTATCAAGAGGATCGGCATGTCGCCCTGGCTAACAGTTGTGGGAATCGGTGAGGACGGCTTTGCCGGGCTGGGCAAAAATGCGCGCCGCGCCTTGTTGGGCGCGACCCGCGTAATCGGCAGCCAGCGCCAGCTCGACCTGCTGCCCGCCTGCATTCGCGCCGAGCGCCAGACC
>NZ_WIVQ01000059.1:0-29492 GCF_009600545.1 Pseudomonas sp. FSL R10-1339
CGGCAGCGCCCAGCGCTTTGGCGTACCACTGGGCTTCGGTGGCCCGCACGCGGCCTACTTCGCCACCCGCGATGCGTTCAAGCGCGACATGCCGGGCCGCTTGGTCGGTGTTTCGGTTGACCGTCACGGTAAACCGGCGCTGCGCCTGGCCATGCAAACCCGCGAGCAGCATATCCGCCGCGAGAAGGCCACGAGCAACATCTGTACCGCTCAGGTGCTGCTGGCCAACATCGCCAGCATGTATGCCGTTTACCACGGCCCTAAAGACCTGACGCAAATCGCCCAACGCACTCACCAGTTGACCGCGATCCTGGCCCGTGGCCTCAGCGATCTGGGGCTGAAGGTCGAGCAGGAACAGTTCTTCGACACCCTGACCCTCAACACCGGCACCCACACCGCCGCGCTGCACGCCAAGGCCCATGCGCAGAACATCAATCTGCGCGTGATCGACGACCAGCGCCTGGGCCTGTCGCTGGATGAAACCAGCAGCCAGTCCGACGTCACTGCACTGTGGGCATTGCTCGCCACAGACGGCCAGGCCCTGCCTGACTTCGACGCACTGGCCACCAGCGTAACGGGCACCCTGCCCGCCGCCCTGCTGCGCCAGTCGCCGATCCTCAGCCACCCGGTGTTCAACCGCTACCACTCTGAAACCGAGCTGATGCGCTACCTGCGTCGCCTGGCCGACAAGGACCTGGCGCTGGACCGCACCATGATCCCGCTGGGCTCGTGCACCATGAAGCTCAACGCCGCCAGCGAAATGATCCCGGTTACCTGGGCCGAGTTCGGCAACCTGCACCCGTTTGCACCTGCCGAACAAAGCCTGGGCTACCAGCAATTGACCACCGAACTGGAAGCCATGCTCTGCGCGGCTACCGGCTACGATGCTATTTCCCTTCAACCAAACGCCGGTTCCCAGGGCGAATACGCCGGCTTGCTGGCCATTCGTGCCTACCACCAGAGCCGTGGCGACGAGCGCCGCGATATCTGCCTGATCCCGTCCTCGGCCCACGGCACCAACCCGGCCACCGCCAACATGGCCGGCATGCGCGTGGTGGTCACCGCCTGTGACGCCCGCGGCAACGTTGATATCGAAGACCTGCGTGCCAAGGCCATCGAGCACCGCGACCACCTCGCCGCGCTGATGATCACCTACCCCTCCACCCACGGCGTGTTCGAAGAAGGCATCCGCGAAATCTGCGGCATCATTCATGACAACGGCGGCCAGGTGTACATCGACGGCGCCAACATGAACGCGATGGTGGGCCTGTGCGCTCCGGGCAAGTTCGGCGGCGACGTGTCCCACCTCAACCTGCACAAAACCTTCTGCATCCCTCACGGCGGTGGCGGCCCGGGTGTAGGCCCGATTGGCGTCAAATCGCACCTGACGCCGTTCCTGCCGGGTCACGCGGCCATGGAACGCAAGGAAGGCGCGGTCTGCGCGGCGCCGTTTGGCAGCGCCAGCATCCTGCCGATCACCTGGATGTACATCCGCATGATGGGCGGTGAAGGCCTCAAGCGTGCATCGCAACTGGCCATCCTCAACGCCAACTACATCGCCCGCCGTCTCGAAGAGCACTACCCGGTGCTGTACTCGGGCAGCAACGGCCTGGTCGCCCACGAATGCATCCTCGACCTGCGCCCGCTCAAGGAAACCAGCGGTATCAGCGTCGATGACGTGGCCAAGCGCCTGATCGATTTTGGCTTCCACGCCCCGACCATGTCGTTCCCGGTGGCCGGCACGTTGATGATCGAACCGACCGAAAGCGAGTCCAAGGAAGAGCTGGATCGCTTCTGTGACGCGATGATCTGCATCCGCGTAGAAATCCGCGAAGTCGAGAGCGGTGGTCTGGACAAGGAAGACAACCCGCTGAAAAACGCCCCGCACACCGCCGCTGAAATGGTCGGCGAATGGACTCACCCCTACAGCCGCGAACAGGCGGTGTACCCGGTGGCGTCCTTGATCGAAGGCAAGTACTGGCCACCGGTCGGTCGTGTCGACAACGTATTTGGCGACCGCAACCTGGTGTGTGCGTGCCCGTCGATCGAGAACTATCAGGAGGCATAAGTCAAAACCTGTAGCCGCTGCCGAAGGCTGCGATGGGCTGCGAGGCGGCCCCGCTTTCGGGCACAACGGCGAAGGCCCTGCGGGCTTTATTGCAGCCTGCGGCAGCGGCTACAGATGATTTGCCTACCCACACAATAAGAAACCGGAGAACCCCATGTCGTTAAGCGTGTTCGACCTGTTCAAGATTGGCATCGGCCCCTCCAGCTCCCATACCGTCGGCCCCATGCGTGCTGCTGCGCGTTTTGTCGAAGGTCTGCGCCGTGATGAGCTGTTGCAACAAACAGCCTGCGTAAAAGTTGAACTCTACGGTTCCCTCGGCGCCACCGGCAAAGGCCACGGCAGCGACAAAGCCGTGCTGCTGGGGCTGGAAGGTGAACATCCGGATACCGTCAACACCGAAACCGTGGCCGAACGACTGGCCGCGATTCGCAGCAGCGGGCGCCTGAACCTGCTGGGCGAACACCCCATCGAATTCATCGAAAAATCACACCTGGCGATGATTCGCAAACCCCTGCCCTATCACCCCAACGGCATGATTTTTCGGGCACTGGATGCCGCCGGCATTCAGATCCGCAGCCGCGAGTATTACTCGATCGGCGGTGGTTTTGTGGTGGACGAAGGCGCGGCAGGTGCCGACCGAATTGTCGAAGACAGTACTGTGCTGCAATACCCTTTCAAAACCGCCAAGGACCTGTTGCGCCAATGCGTAACCCATCACCTGTCGATCAGTGAAGTGATGATGGCCAATGAAAGCGCCTGGCGCCCGGAAGCCGAGACCCGCAGCGGCCTGTTGAAAATCTGGCAGGTCATGCAGGGCTGCGTAAGTGCCGGCTGTCGCAATGAAGGGATTTTACCCGGCGGTTTGAAGGTCAAGCGCCGTGCCCCGGCCTTGCACCGTCAGCTCTGTGCCAACCCGGAAGCCGCGCTGCGCGATGCCTTGTCAGTACTGGACTGGGTGAACCTGTACGCCCTGGCCGTCAATGAAGAAAACGCCAACGGCGGGCGCGTGGTCACAGCGCCTACCAACGGTGCGGCGGGAATTATCCCGGCCGTTTTGCATTACTACATGCGCTTTATCGGCGGCGCCAATGAAGACGGCGTGGTGCGTTTTCTGCTCACTGCCGCCGCCATCGGCATTCTGTACAAGGAAAACGCTTCGATTTCGGGGGCCGAAGTCGGCTGCCAGGGTGAAGTCGGCGTGGCCTGTTCAATGGCGGCCGGCGCGTTGTGTGAAGTGCTGGGCGGCAGCGTGCAGCAAGTCGAGAACGCCGCCGAGATCGGCATGGAGCACAACCTCGGCCTGACCTGCGATCCGATTGGCGGGCTGGTGCAAGTGCCGTGCATCGAACGTAACGCGATGGGCTCGGTCAAGGCCATCAACGCAGTGCGCATGGCCCTGCGAGGTGATGGTCAGCACTTTGTCTCGCTCGACAAGGTGATCCGCACCATGCGCCAGACCGGCGCCGACATGAAAAGCAAATACAAGGAGACCGCCCGCGGCGGTCTCGCCGTCAACATTATTGAGTGCTGATTTTCAAGGAGTCTCGAATGTCCACCGAACAACTGCTTAAAACCCCGCTGCATGCACTGCACCTTGAACTCGGCGCCCGCATGGTGCCGTTTGCCGGCTACGACATGCCCGTGCAGTACCCGCTAGGGGTGATGAAAGAGCACCAGCACACCCGTGAACAGGCCGGGTTATTCGATGTATCGCACATGGGCCAGATCCGTCTGACCGGTGCTGACGCGGCCAAGGCCCTGGAAGCACTGGTGCCGGTGGATATCATCGACCTGCCGGTGGGTATGCAGCGCTATGCCATGTTCACCAACGAACAGGGCGGCATCCTCGATGACCTGATGGTCGCCAACCTGGGCAATGACGAGCTGTTCCTGGTGGTCAACGCCGCCTGCAAGGATCAGGACCTGGCCCACCTGCGCAAGCATTTGAGCGCCCACTGCCAGATCCAGCCGCTGTTTGAAGAGCGCGCCCTGCTTGCCCTGCAAGGCCCGGCTGCAGTCAGCGTACTGCAACGCCTGGCACCGCAAGTGGCGAACATGACCTTTATGCAATTTGCCCCGGTGACCTTACTGGGCGCGGATTGCTACGTCAGCCGCTCGGGTTATACCGGCGAAGACGGTTTTGAGATTTCAGTGCCGGCCGAGCACGCCGAAGCACTGGCCCGCCGCCTGCTGGCCGAGCCAGAGGTTCAGACCATCGGCCTGGGCGCACGGGATTCGCTGCGCCTGGAAGCGGGCCTGTGCCTGTACGGCCACGACATGAACGACACCACGACGCCAATCGAAGCCAGCCTGCTCTGGGCCATCTCCAAGGCCCGTCGCGCTGACCGCCCGCGGGCCGGTGGTTTCCCGGGTGCCGAGAGCATCTTTGCCCAGCAGCAAAACGGCGTAGCGCGTAAACGAGTGGGCTTGCTGCCCCAGGAACGTACCCCGGTGCGTGAAGGCGCACAAATCGTCGATGCCGACGGCACCGAGATCGGCACCGTATGCAGCGGCGGCTTTGGGCCAACGTTGGGCGCCCCCTTGGCAATGGGTTATCTGGATATCGCATTCACGCCTGTGGACACTGAAGTCTGGGCCATCGTGCGGGGCAAGCGCGTGCCGATGAAAGTGTCGAAAATGCCGTTTGTAGCGCAACGTTATTACAGGGGTTAAACAGTAAGTTATACAGTTGCATGTTCACGGTGCGAACGTGTCATGCAACTGCTACATAACAGTGCAAACTTTCGATAGCGAAAACAGTCTTTATTACACGAAAATAATTGAACACCTCTATAACGATCCGCTCTTTGACTCTGCGTTTAGAGTATTAAAAACAGCGGCCCTGCGGCGTATTTAAAGGGGCTTGTTTTTTCAATTACAGTTTCGTAGAGTTTGCCCACTGTGTTTGCATGGGTCGCTGGAATCGTGACCTGGGCAGTAGCTCAATGCTTGCTACATCCCGTTCTGCGTCTCTTACTTTCCTGCAACCCAGCACCAGTACTCTTTCATGTGAAAGAGGCTGTCATTAATTGTTAGCGTCAAGGAATTAAGAAATGTCTCAACGTCAGAGCGGTACGGTCAAGTGGTTCAACGACGAGAAGGGGTTTGGTTTCATCACCCCTGAAAGCGGCCCGGACCTGTTTGTGCACTTCCGTGCCATCCAGGGCAACGGCTTCAAAAGCCTGAAGGAAGGCCAGAAAGTGACCTTCATCTCGGTACAGGGCCAAAAAGGCCTGCAGGCTGACGAAGTTCAAGCAGAAGCTTAAATCTCGTGCACAAAAGCCTCTGATGGTGACATCAGAGGCTTTTTTATGGCCGTTATTCCGTAAGATGGCTGTTTTCCTTCACGAGACCCTGCCATGTCGAAACAACCGCTTAGCCCTCAAGGCGACTTTCCCGCCGTTGGCCTGGGGCGCCGCCTGGCAGCCATGTTCTACGACTTTCTGCTGTGTACCGCCCTGCTGATCGTCACGACCTTTATCTACAAGCTGATCATGATGGGCTTTATCGGCGAAGCCAAAATGCGCGAACTGTCAGAAGCAGGCGCCCTGGATGGTGACCCGCTGCTGTCGACCCTCCTGTTTTTCGTCCTGTTCGGTTTCTTTGCCAAGTTCTGGACCCACTCCGGGCAAACCCTGGGCATGCAGGTCTGGGGGGTTCGCGTACAGAACGCCGACGGCACGGCAATCAGCCTGTGGCAGGCCCTTCTGCGTTTTATCGTGTCCATAGGCTCGTGGTTGTGCCTGGGGCTGGGGTTTGTCTGGTCGATCTTCGACAAGCAAAAACGCACCTGGCATGACATGTATTCCAATACGCAGTTGGTACGCGTCCCCAAGCAGAAGAAATAAAAAAAAGCCCGTATCTCGCGATACGGGCTTTTTTATTGCCCTTGTGGGAGCGGGCTTGCTCTCGATGAAGGCAACGCGGTTTCGCCGTTGAACCGCGCCGATGCTATCGCAAGCAAGCCCGCTCCCTCACGGCTGTGCGGCTTACTCCGCCAGCTTGAACGTGATAAAGCTGGCACGCCCCTGACGCAGAACCCGCATCGACACCGAACGGTTCTTCGGCAATGCCTTGGCGATCTCGGTGAACTCCTTGCCATTGGTGATGGCCTGATTGTTCAAGTGCGTAATCACGTCGCCAGGCTGAAGGCCGATCAAGGCCGCAGGACCGTCCTGAACGTCAGTAATGATCACACCGCCCTTGATGTCGTTGGCTTTCTTCTGCTCTTCACTCAAGTCCGCTACGGACACGCCCAGGCGGTTGCTGCTTTGTTCAGCGCCGCCACCCGAAGCGATGTCTTTTGCATCATCAGGGATAGCGCCCACAGTCAGCTCCAGATTCTGGCGCTTGCCGTTACGAATAACTTCAAGGTTAGCCTTGCTGCCGGCCTTGAGTGCGCCAACCAGGTGCGGCAAATCTGCCGACATGACGATCGGCTGACCATTCATGCTCAGAATCACGTCGCCCACTTGCAGACCACCTTTGGCAGCCGGGCCGTCATCAAGTACCTGCGCCACCAGTGCACCGGCAGGTTTTTCCAGACCGAAAGACTCGGCCAGGTCCTTGTTGACCTCCTGGATCACCACACCCAACCAGCCACGGCTAACCTTGCCGCCAGCCTTGAGCTGATTGGCAACGTCCATCGCCACATCGATCGGGATTGCAAAGGACACGCCCATGAAACCGCCCGAACGGGTATAGATTTGCGAGTTGATGCCCACGACTTCGCCCGCCAGGTTGAACAGCGGACCACCCGAGTTGCCCGGGTTGATCGGCACGTCAGTCTGGATAAATGGCACATAGCTTTCATTCGGCAGGCTGCGGCCCATGGCGCTGATGATGCCCTGGGTCACGGTGTGGTCGAAACCAAATGGCGAACCGATCGCAACCACCCACTGGCCGGCCTTGAGGTCCTGGGACTTGCCCAGTTTGAGCACCGGCAGGTTCTTGCCATCGATTTTCAGCAAGGCCACGTCAGAGCGCGGGTCAGTGCCCACCAGCTTGGCTTTCATTTCACTGCGATCGGACAGGCGCACAATGATTTCATCGGCATCTGCAACCACGTGGTTGTTGGTCAGGATGTAGCCATCGGGCGAGATGATAAAGCCCGAGCCCAGGGACTGGGCCTCGCGCTGACGCCCGCCTTTGCCACCGGGTGCAGGTGGCAGGCTGCGCTCAAAAAAGTCGCGCAGGCCAGGCGGCAGGCCTTCCAGGTCGGGCATTTGGCCCATGCTGGAAACCCGACGCTCAGGCAGCTTTTGCGTGGTACTAATATTCACTACGGCTGGCGAAGCCTGTTCAACCAGTTGGGTGAAATCAGGCAACTGCGCTTCAGCCATCACCGGCACTGCCTGCCCGAGCATCAGCACGGCTGCAAAAATGGGTAGATAAGATTTCAATCGCGGCATCGACATACAGCTCCCGTTAATAACAGCAGAGTTAAGCGACAGGCACCTAAAAACAAGTCAAAAGCATAGACCGTTTTTCAGACCCCGGAAAACAAACAAGGCCAAAGCCCTTTGGGGCTCTGACCTTTATAAAAAGAGATAAAAATGGCAAATCGAAAATTGTCACCCGCCATGTCGATGCAACCCTATGGTTTGGCCTGAGCATCGTTTTCACCGACACGCATCGACAGGGCAATTCGTTCAGCAGTGCCCATGGGAATTTCACCCACCACCGTGGCCATCATGTCTCCCTGAGGCGTGCTCAGGTGGCGCGTGACCGCAGCTGTGGGCCCGAGCTGGACACGGGCATCTGGAACAGCAGCGCCCTTGACCGGCTCGATAAACACCGAAAAACGGGCAAGGCCATCGTCATACAGAAGGCTGGTGACTTCGGATTTGCTCCGCGGATCACGGCGCACCGTACTGCTGACCTGCTCAAAACCGGAGGGCAGCCAGTCAGAGTGCCAGGCCTGAACCGAATTGACCTGCCCGGCCCCTTTGTCGGCAGGGGCAACAGCACGGCACTGCCCCGCAGGCGTGAGCTGGCTGTCATCAGGAGGCGTGGTGGCAAAGGTCGTAAACTGGTAGCGCTCAAGCAACTGCCCCTTGTCATTGAGCAACAAGGACTTGAGAGGCAAACCGGTTTCACGGTCCAGATAAAGCTCAAAACCGTAGCGATGCTGATCACGCGGAGCAAACGATATGACCACTACCGGGCGACCGGCGACCCTGGAGTTGCCCTCGATTGCCACGGCATACAGGTCATTGAACTTCTGGACATCGAATTGACGCGCCGCGACAGCCGTGACATCGCCCAACCCGGAGGCCTGTTTGCCAGTGACACATTCAGTGCGCCCATCCGAGCGGATCACCTCTTGCGCAGTGCCATCAAGCTGCATCAACCGCTCACGAACCTTGCCATCCTGCACGCGGTGCCAGATGCTGTGGGTAGAAAAACTACCGTTACGCTCGTAAACGAAAGTACCCTGATAGCTATGCTGTTGCTCGGCCTGCCCAAGACGTTTTAACCAGTCCTGGGCTTCATCGGCGTGGGCCGGTACTGCAAACCAGCCACTGAGCAGAAGAGGTAGCAAAGGTAGGACGCGCATGATGGTCCTTAACGGTTTTCGAGGCTCGCAGCACGAGCATAAGGCAGAGGGCTTTCAGCCCCTTTCAGCGCTGCTTGCTCTGCGTGCTGGCGCAGGTAGCCAGGCAAACGCTGATCTTGCCAGCCCGGCTGACCTTGCAGGACACCGTTGGCCATCGGGCCGGTGGCCTGATCGGCACTCTCGCTGTAGTTGGCCAGTACTGCCGGACCTTTGGCCATCGGTGCACTCAGGCTCTGCGCAGGGTTCTGCTGGGCGAGCTGGTTGCCAACGATGTCATCCTGGTTGTACAGCCGCACACCCGCCAGAACAGCGACGGTAACCGACGCGGCTACGGCCAGGCGACCAATGCTGCGCCACGGCCCGCGGACAACCTTGGCCGGGGTTTGCTCTTCAGCCAGCGCGGCCGAAACGGCAGATGCGATGTCCAGGCGCGGAATCAACAGGTCCTTGTGCATCACAGCACGGGCCACCTGATAACGGGACCAGGTGTCACGGGTTTGTGTGTCGTCGAAGGCATTCAATACCCGACGTAGTTCCAGTTCGTCCGCTTCGTTATCCATCACTGCGGACAGCGATTCCTGCAGGGCTTCACGACTCATGGCGGTTCCTCTCTTGGCTGTCGCCGCTGTCTCAGTTTTCCTGCAACAACGGCTGCAGGGCTTTATCTATGGCTTCCCGGGCGCGGAAAATCCGGGAGCGCACGGTACCCACCGGGCATTGCATGACGCTCGCAATGTCCTCGTAACTCAGACCATCAAATTCACGTAAAGTTAAAGCCGTACGCAAATCTTCTGGCAGTAGCTGAATAGTGCGATGAACGGTGCCTTCGATCTCGTCTCGGAGCAAAGCGCGCTCCGGCGACTCGAGGTCCTTGAGACCGTGATCACCATCATAAAACTCGGCATCTTCCGAACTCACATCGCTGTCAGGCGGACGTCGACCGCGTGACACCAGATAGTTTTTCGCCGTGTTAATGGCGATGCGATATAGCCATGTGTAAAAGGCACTGTCGCCGCGAAAATTACCAAGTGCCCGGTACGCCTTGATAAAGGCCTCCTGGGCAACGTCCTGGGCTTCATGGGTGTCGTGCACGAAACGCACGATCAACCCGAGAATTTTGTGTTGATACTTCAACACCAGCAGATCGAACGCGCGCTTGTCGCCACGCTGTACGCGCTCGACCAGCTGCTGATCCTCTTCCTGGGCTAGCATGAATACTCCTCATAAGACCGGGAGGAAGATTGCTGTGCTAATTGATCAGGCTTGCAAACATAGACTCGGGCTTTTCGCAAAAGTTCTCTCCCCCCTGGCAAGTTTCCTGCGTGCCCGGATTTGGCACACACGAAAACGCAGCTCGGGCCTGGCCGGCTGCGTCAATAATCTTGTCGTCAAATTCAGCTGTCGAGTCGAAAAAACAAACCCCGCATCAATCTGGACGCCGTTCCCCTGCATCAAGGGCAGCCCACTATGGAACCCCTGGCTATACGAAAAGTTCAAAAACTTCGTATAAAACAAGCCCTGCAGTACCTTGGAAGCGTATCAGAACCCGCGCCATTCCAGAGCACTGCCCCAGCATGCAGATTAATTGTGCAAATCAACATGCAGACCCTTCGTGTCTGAGGCACACTTTGCGCCCGCTGTAATTTCACAATGCCATAAAGGCCCGGCCATTGTGCCGATCCCCCCCTCTATATACTAGAGATACCAGAGGGCGTTTTTTTGCGGATGTGAGAAGAATGAGCCAACATTTTCAACATGATGTGCTGGTGATTGGCAGCGGCGCTGCCGGCTTGAGCCTTGCGCTCACGTTACCCAGCCATATGCGTATTGCAGTGCTGAGCAAAGGCGATCTGGCCAATGGTTCGACGTTCTGGGCCCAGGGCGGTGTCGCCGCTGTCCTGGATGACACCGACACGGTGCAGTCCCACGTCGAAGACACCCTCAATGCCGGTGGCGGGCTGTGCCACGAAGACGCGGTACGCTTTACCGTCGAGCACAGCCGCGAAGCCATCCAGTGGCTGATCGATCAGGGCGTACCCTTCACCCGCGATGACAGCATCGACCCCGAGCAACAGGGCTTTGAGTTCCACCTCACCCGAGAAGGCGGGCACAGCCACCGGCGCATCATCCATGCGGCCGACGCCACCGGCGCGGCGATTTTCAAGACATTGCTCGAACAGGCCCGCCAGCGCCCAAATATCGAACTGCTCGAACAGCGCGTTGCCGTCGATCTGATTACCGAACGCCGCCTGGGCCTGGAAGGTGATCGCTGCCTCGGTGCCTATGTGCTGGATCGTGCCACGGGTGAAGTCGACACCTTTGGCTCGCGCTTCACCATTCTGGCAACCGGTGGCGCAGCCAAGGTGTACCTCTATACCAGCAACCCGGACGGTGCCTGCGGTGATGGCATTGCCATGGCCTGGCGCTCGGGTTGCCGGGTGGCCAACCTGGAGTTCAACCAGTTCCACCCCACCTGCCTGTATCACCCGCAAGCCAAGAGCTTTTTAATCACTGAAGCCCTGCGGGGCGAAGGCGCGCACCTCAAGCTGCCCAACGGCGAGCGTTTCATGCATCGCTTCGACCCGCGGGGCGAACTGGCCCCGCGGGATATCGTCGCCCGGGCCATCGACCATGAAATGAAGCGTCTGGGCATCGATTGTGTGTACCTGGATATCAGCCATGAGCCCGATAGCTTTATCAAGGCCCACTTCCCGACTGTATATGAGCGCTGCCTGGCATTTGGTATCGACATCACTCAACAGGCCATCCCGGTAGTACCTGCGGCGCATTACACCTGCGGCGGCGTGATGGTCGACGAACATGGCCACACCGATGTGCCGGGCCTGTACGCCATCGGCGAAACCAGCTTCACCGGCCTGCATGGTGCCAACCGCATGGCCAGCAACTCGCTGCTCGAGTGCTTTGTGTACGCCAAGTCGGCAGCGGCAGACATCCTTGCCCAGTCGCCCGAAATCGCCGCCCCCGTCGCACTGCCGAGCTGGGATGCCAGCCAGGTGACCGACTCCGATGAAGACGTAATCATCGCCCACAACTGGGATGAGCTACGGCGCTTTATGTGGGACTACGTGGGCATCGTGCGCACCAACAAGCGCCTGCAGCGGGCCCAGCACCGGGTGCGCCTGCTGCTGGATGAAATTGACGAGTTCTACAGCAACTACCGAGTAAGCAGAGACTTGATTGAACTGAGGAACCTTGCTCAGGTAGCGGAACTGATGATCAGATCTGCCATGGAACGCAAGGAATCTCGGGGTCTGCACTACACGCTGGACTATCCAGAGATGCTGCCAGAGGCGAAGGATACGATCCTCACACCGGCCTTTGAGGCACGTTAGGAGACCGTAGCGTAGCACCATAAGGGCCCGTTTTGTAACAGCTTTGGCTCACATTTGTCCCATCGCTGGGGTCCTTATCGCCTGCCCATGAGGGTCTCTATGGCGCCTGTGCGGACCTGCGCGAGGGCACACGGGGGAATAGTGACGACTGTTCTTTATTAGATGGGTCAACAGATTTTTCTGTCAGATTCTCATTAAGAGTCCTTGAAGCGTCCGTATAGCCAGAAGGCCACATGAACAGCTACGCAGACCCAGTAGGCAGCGTTTAGCGTGTCCATGAGGTTCTCCTTGGGGTTACTTGATTGGTCGCCCCCATTGGTCGATACGGGAAGCCTTTGCGGCTCGCTTGGCTTTGTCCTTCAAGGCTTTCTCTTCGGCCACTTTGAGGTTGATCTCTTCGGTCTTGCCACGGAGCCAGTCCAGACCACGGGGCTTTACCCTCCAGCCTTCACGGTTCCCGAAGTCCGATGAGACCTTCACGAATGCTCCTACCTCGAAGCCCTTCTTGTGTGGTCGCGGTGAGCCCTCACGGGTCCCGAAGTTGTCCACGGGGTACACGAAGGCGCACATTGAGACCAGAGCGTCCAGAGCGAGCCGGGGTTGTTGAATACCAGCTACACGGCAAGCCTCAGTCCATGTCAGACCAGCGCCTCGGGCTTTCATGTCGAGGGTCGAAGCCTTGGGCATGTTGGCGTCTAAGAGAGCGTCCTTATGGCGAAGCTCAATGAGTGCACTGTTACGCATGGCAACGAAGGCATCGACGACCATCAGGTAGAAACTTGTCGAGACCCACATGGCATAGGCGATTGCCCCCGGCTCAGTGGCAAGGGTCCCGCCATACCGGCCAGCCTTACTCCGCAAATTTCCGGAATTAGAAAGCTCAGTCTGGATTTCATTGCGCCACTCTGAGGGCTCCTTTGCGGGATCAAGCGCCAAGGTCTGATGGATTTCGTTGAGGCTCCACAGGCCCTCAGCGTTTGGCTTGAAGGTGTGACCTTCGATAATGATAGGCAGCATGGTGTCGGTGTTGTTGATCAGCATGGTGTCGTGACTCCTTTTGATTGCTCCCTGAGTTCGCTCCCACAGGCCAGCACAGAGACCCACGACAAGGGTTCTGGCGAGTGGCACAGGGAACAATCAGAAAGACTCTGTTTAATTGACGGCCCAGCGACGGGCAATGAATGCAGCGAAGTTAACCGGCCCAGACTTGAGCTGAGTCGAGGGACTATTAGCCCCATCTGTGAGGGTTTTTATTCCAAGGTGAAAGAAGTGAGCCCCTGCCGGTCCCTCTCGGGTCGGACTCACGGGGTTCTCTTTGAGGTGTCTACCGGGCAGGCCTAAAGCCCCATCCGCTTGATCTCGTTGCGTGCCATATAGGCGCCGCTGAGAGCCTTGGAGCCCTCCCATGAGTACCCCTCAAGGAGATTCATCAGAAGGGACTTCAAGTGGTTTCGTTGACGGACTGTCATTGTCAGGCAGTCAGTTTCACGTTGGTGATCATCGGGAAGGCCACAGCTTCGGTCTGAAGACCATCAGCGGTCAGCTTTACCTTAACCTTGCCGTTAGCCACGATGTCCACGCGAGCCATGATCTCAATGTCCCACGCTTGGGAACCTGCGTTACGGGTCGCTTGGACCTTCCAGATGTCGCCGTTACGGCCTTCGCGGTAGCTCAGAGAGGTGAACATCTTAGGCAGCAGGAACAGACCATAGTCGGTGCCCGTGTAAGGCTGCACAGAGGCGCCAATGAGAGCCTCAATGTCCTCTACGCCAGCACGCTGAGCAGCACGGTCAAACACTGGAACCAGAGACACCGGGATCAGGATCACGAAGTCGGCCAGCGAGGTGCCTACGGTCTGGTTAACGTGCATCGTCAAGATGTCGATGAGGTCCTCAGCGATGGCCGCTGGTTTGCCGGTTGGCTTGGCCTCAGAGAACACCTCGGTGCTTGGAGCGGTCGAGAGGATCTTGGCGATCTTACCGGTAGCAGTGAACATGATGTCACTCATGGCCTTCTCTACGGTCTGCATTAGTGCGCCTTCTGTGAAGCCTGCAATCAGGGTGTGATCGAGGATCGAGACACGGTGACTGATGATCAGAGCGGTATCAGTTGGCTCAGTAAAGATCACAGACCCGGCCAGGACTTCGCCCTTCGCGATGGTCTGGTTATCCCAGTTCTTGCGAGGATCGAAGGTGACGGAGCGATCAGCCATCGTAATGATCTGTTGACCAGTAGCCTCAGAGCCAGCCGGACGGAACTCGCAAGGGGTTCTCTCAGCAGCTTCCTCACGCCATTCATCGCTGTTCAGGTAGCTTTCAACGGTCTTCACAAAGGCAGCCACATAGGTGCCCGCATCGGTGCCCGCAAGAGTCTCAGAGCGAACGTCAGCCACATTGAAGTGGATAGACCCACCGATATGGTCAGAGCCATCGTTACGGACGGTTACGCGGGAGGTGGTCGGTACTTCGTATTGGTTATGCAGTTTCATAGTTTGGTTCTCCTGAATTAGATTGAATGAGGTTTGATGTTTCTTGAGGGTGGTCTTTAAGGTTCCCTTGAGGGATTACCAGCCGGAGTTACGAGAGGCAGCACGGACACGCTCACCTTGGGCACGGATGGCAGCGGCTCGCTCTTCTTTATCGGCCTTCGCTTGGGCCAGTTCGCGCTGGGTCGGCTCACGTAGACGCTCGGCATGGGCATCGACTTCGCGTTGCTTACGAGCACGCTCAACCTGATCCTCACGCTTGGTCATGAAGTAGACCTGTGCGTCCTCTTGGATGGCCTTAAGGGATAGACCAGCCTCATCGAAGGCTTGGATCACGCTGAACTTGGCGGCGTTATTGCGACCACATTGGGCCATCAGCAAGGGCAGCATTACGTTCTCGACATACTCACGGCTCAGGGTCTGACCAGAGACATTGACTTCATTCTTCAGGACTTTGGTGATGTTGATTTGCATGGGGTTAGATCTCCTATGAGGTGACCCTTTGATCGACCTTGGCGCCATAGACGCGCACGACAAGACGGCAAGGAGGGAGCCGCATGGGCATCTTCCAAGGTCGATCAAAAGGTTCTTGGTTTGGGTTTTGTGGCTGATGCTGATCACAGGACATGGCAAGCCTGAGGGCATCTTTAAGGACAACCGTGGCGACGGTCGTTGTGAGCTGGCGAGCAGCTAACGGGTGTGGCGATGTTGCGAGGGAGAGAATCTTTTTTATTGGTTTGGGTGTCTGTCCCAATAGTGAGGGGTTTTAAAGGTCACTTGACGGGCACCTTAATGCCTGATCGAAATTGGCTCCTTGCCCGCCATCGGGATGTTCAGAAACGACTTGGCGAGCGCCTGAAGGTTGATCCCAAGGGAGACCAGTTCGGAGACCCTCAAGGCGGTCTTTGCGGAGCACTTCAAGGATGCTTCTCGAACCAGAGCGTCAATGTCGAAGGAGACCATTCCGTTCTCATAGATTCTGTAGGCAGCTTTGCGGTTATTCAGAAGGTCTCGAAGGATGATCAGTTGTGGACGTGAAGCTGGAGGGAAGACCCGAGACAAGGTGATCAGGTCGTCTCCAGTGAGCGTTTCGTTTGCCAGATAGCCGGTCATGTGAGTTCTCCTTAAAGATTTCTTGAGAGATTCCTTTTGATGAGGGTTGTAATTAACAATTACCCTCTCCCTTTGAACTGGTCGATGAGCCTCAATGAGAAACTTGAAGTGGCCCTTTTATATATATAGGCAGTTTCGAGGGCCCACAGTGGCTATGGTCTCCAGCCATGTGTTGGTAGCAGTTTCGGAACCTTGACCTCAATCCCCGCTGCCAATGCCGATCCAGTCACCTATATAGGACTGCCGACTCATCAGGTCGCCGCGCCAGCCGTACCACGGATGCACAGTCACCTTGGTGGGTAGCGTCTTCCCTTGTCGGGTCACACGGATTAAGCCAGCCCGGGTCAAGTCTCCGACCTCCCGCTTGGTCCCGATGTCGGCCAGCTTGCCAAACCAAATGTTCCGACCAGCCAATCCAAGGAGGATCTGTCGGAATACCTTAACGGCGCCCGCTGTGATCTCTCCTGTTTCGAGTAGGTCCAGCAGCTTGTCAGATTCGACGATCAGGTTGTTGATCCACTGGTCATGAACAGAAAGGATCTCAAGGAGTTCCTCAGAGGTGCGGGCAGCGATTGGGAACCGGCATTGCGTGCCCACATCGGTGGTGATGGTGTGCTTCTTTATGGTGACCTTTTGGCTCTCAAGGATTTCACCTGTACGGATGTCGAACGTCAGTCCATGCCCCGTCCGGGTGTCGAGGGTGGTCTTGATTATGTTTTGAACGGTAGTCATTGGCTGGCCTCCTATTGCCTGATCGACAAGCGGGGTGCCTGTCGCAATAGTGAGGGTTTTTAAGTCACCGCCGTGTAACCTCTGGGTTCAAACAGCCGCGTCTCTCCTTGAATTCTCCAAGGCCAGGACCCAGCGAGCGCCCTGCTTTTCACGTACAGACGCGCCATGGATGCCTTGAATCTGGTTCAAGACCATAGATACGGAACCCCTGTATCTGACCCTCTATGTCCAGCTTCCAGGGACTTTAGGCTTCTCAGCGTTCGCACGGGCTTCCTTCGCGGCCAGGCTCTGGGCATCCCTCAACGACATTGTGTAAATCAAGGCATTAAGGACCTCAGCACGGCGCCCCGGCTCAAGCTCCAACTCGTACTGGTCTAATAGCTCGTGCCCAGCATCGCGCATGGCCTCATAGCGAACCTCTAAGGCCAGCGCAGTCATACATGCGGTCCGATATTCTTTGTACTTCTGCCATAGGCACATAGAGCCCTTAACGATCAAGATCCCAGCGACAACAGAGAGAGTTATTTCTACCGGGCTGGTCATAGCGCCTCCATTCGAAACCTCGATGATATCACTTGGCTATTGAAAGGCCTTCCTCAGCGCCTCAGCCATTCGCCCCACCTCTACCCCACTGCCAGCCCCGTACAGGTCATAGCTGATTGACCCCGAAGCGTGACCCAAGATCGACTCGGCGGTCCCTACGGGCACCTCAGCGGCTTTCATAGCGCCAGCCAGAGAATGTCGTAACGAATGGAAGGTCTGAGTCCGATCAGCCTTCAGGTCCAAGACATCCCTGAGCATCCCATTGAGTAGCCCTGAGAATTGACCAACGCCCAGCTTGAACAGCTTTGAATCAACCTTCTCGACAAACCCACGGAATGCCTGAAGGTCGAACCCATAGGCCCCATCGGTAAGCGGTATGACACGCAATGCATTCTTGGTCTTGGCCGTCTTACCATCGTCTCTATTAATGTCGATGATCCAGACATCTCCGACTTGCTTTACATCTGCCTTGGTCAACTGCCTAAGTTCCTCAATGCGGGTCCCAGTGATGACCCCAAGAGACAACGCCCAGCGCTGCCACGAGTCAACAGGAAGCGCCTTAGCGTGGGTCATAAGGGCCTTTACCTGATCCTGAGTGAACGCCTCACGGGCGCTATCAACTCCTTTGGTGGGCTTCAGGCCATCCGTAAGAGTCTTGGAGATGTAGTCGTTGTTCACGCCCCAGTCCATCACAGTCGATAGCCGGGTCAGGATCTTCCTCACAGTGGAAGGCTTACGTTCCTCAAGGAGCTTCGCCCTAAGGTTCCTCATGTCATCCCGTGTGTGGTTCTTGAGGTCCAAATCCCCAAGAATCGCCCCGATGACATCACACGTAGATTTCACATCTCGCATGGTGCTGGCCTGAATGCTGTCCTTGCGTTCCTCCATGTAGAGCCCTGAGAGGGTCTTGAAGGTCATAGGCTGAATTTGTAATACAGATAGAGACGGAGACAGGGCCACAGACGTGCTACAAGATTCACCTTTCAGGCCCCTAACGATCTCGACCAGCTTTCCCGGTCTGCCCTTCATCCGATCCTGAGACGCCTCAATGATCTCCAGTGCCTTGCTCACAGCCCTTTGCTGATTGACGCTCAAAGGCATCTTAGCGCTCGCCTCACGGAGAGCCTGATGGTGCTCATCATTGATCATCTCGTAGGCGACCAGCGAGCTATCCCCGAAGGCCATCGTCAAGCTGTGCTCAGCGATGTCTATGAGGCGCTCACGGAGTTCGTCCCAAGTGGCCACAGGGTTGTCGAAGTGGTACGCCTTGAGGGTCTGAAGGATTTCTTGGGAGATGGTCATTGCGGTGGCCTTGTCGGTCGTCCTGAGCGATAGCGTGAAGAAACCCTTAGCGGTGCCTTGAGGGCGAAGGCGAAGGTAATAGCGACCAGACCGGCGATAGTGGTACGGCTTGGCGAGGGCAGTTTGTAACAGGTTTGTCCCAGTTTGGGAGTGCTGGTTGATGGTCATCGGCTGAAACCCCTGTATCCATTGGGTTTAGCCTCAAAGAGTCGAGTTCTACAGCAACTACAAGGTCAGCCGTGACCTGATCGAGTTGCGCAACCTGGCGCAAGTGGCCGAGTTGATGATCCGCAGTGCCATGACCCGCAAGGAGTCGCGCGGCCTGCACTACACCCTCGACTACCCGCACATGCTGCCCGAAGCGCTGGACACTATTCTGGTGCCAGCCACCTACGCCGACTGAACTTCAGTCGCACGCGCAGGCGCCGGTGCTGATCCGGTGCCAGCGCGGCGGCCGGAATGCACACCGCACGCACCCGCCGCTCACCCGGCAAGCGAAAGCGCACCACTACCACCAGGGGTAGCGCCAGGCTGTCACGGCGCAGTTGCACGGCCTGCCAGCCTTTGTCACGGCTCCACAACTGCCAGCCATCAACATCATGACGCAACCGGGTAATGGCACTGCCATGGGTCAGGCGGATATGCCTTGGCAACACCCAGGCCCCGTGAGCCAGACACAGCAATGCGCCGAGCAGATGTGCCCAGGCAGGGATTGAAAGAAGGCAAATAGATATCAGCGCCAGCGACTGGGCTGCAAGATACGCCGCCAGCAATTGCCCCGAGGCATGCCAGCGGCATTCAAAATAATTACTTGGGCTGGACACGGTCCAGAATCATCCGGACCATGCGCTGCAGCTCAGGGTCCTCGGACTCGCTGCGCTCCATAAACCAGCCAAACATGTCCTGGTCTTCGCACTCCAGCAGCTTGCGATAGCATTCGCGGTCTACGTCATTAAGGGTGGCGTACACCTCCTTGACGAAAGGCACCAGCAACACGTCAAGTTCAAGCATGCCGCGGCGGCTGTGCCAGTAGAGACGATTGAGTTCAACATCTTCGACCATGGAGCGCTCCTCAAATAGAACGCAAGTATACAGGCCGATCCGTCATAGAACAGTCGGCTTTGGTCGGCCCCGTCCATCCTTTGCGAACTACCCATTTGCAGGGCGCACCTCTATGATGTGTTCCAGACTTATTCAACTGCGATGACCCATGGCCGACTCTGCTTTTTTTTGCACCCTGAACCACGAAGGCATCCTTGCTGTGATCGGCAACGACGCCAGCAAGTTTCTGCAAGGGCAGCTGACCTGCAACCTCAACTATTTGAGTGAAACCCGCTCAAGCCTTGGCGCCCGCTGCACGCAAAAAGGCCGTATGCAGTCGAGCTTTCGCATCGTGCTGCAAGACAACGGCTGCCTGCTGGCAATGGCGCGCGAACTGGTTGAACCGCAGTTGGCGGACCTGAAAAAGTACGCGGTGTTCTCCAAGTCCAAACTGACCGATGACAGTGCCAACTGGGTACGCTTTGGCCTGGTAAATGCCGACTCGGTGCTGCAAAGCCTGGGCCTGGACCTGCCAGCTGAAACTGACAGCGTTGCCCGCGCCAGCGACCTGATCGCCATTCGCGCTTCTGAAGGCCGCGCGGAACTCTGGGCCCCTGTCGAACAGACTGAAAGCCTCGTTCAGCACCTCAAGGCACAGCTGCCCGAGGCCGACCTCAACCAATGGCTGCTGGGCCAGGTTCGCGCCGGCATTGGCCAGGTCATGGCCCAAACCCGTGAGTTGTTCATTCCGCAAATGATCAACCTGCAGGCCGTAGGCGGTGTCAGCTTCAAAAAAGGCTGCTACACCGGCCAGGAAATCGTTGCGCGCATGCAATACCTGGGCAAACTCAAACGCCACCTCTACCGCCTGTCCCTTGAGGCGGGGCATGCTGCGCCTGCCCCCGGCACGCCGCTGTTTACCCCGTCCCACGCCAGTTCCGTGGGCGAAGTGGTACTGGCCGCTAACGCCGAAAACGGTGTTGAGCTGCTAGCCGTGCTGACCAGCGATGCTGCGCAAGCCGGAGATATTCACTTGGGTGACCTGCAAGGCCCTGGCCTTTCACTGCTTGAGCTGCCGTATCAACTGGACCGCGATCGCGAAATCCAGCGTTGATTGCCACACATTGAAATGCAGTACCTAGAGAAATGAGCATGCTGGCGCACAGAGTCCAAATGGACTTGCTTAAGGCCATTGATAGAGATGACCTGGCTCTACCCACACTACCGGAAGTAGCGTTAAACATTCGCAAGGCCGCGGAAAACCCTGAAATCAGCGTCAGTAACTTGAGCAAGGTCATAGGTCGTGACACCGCGCTGTCAGCCCGACTGATCAAAGTGGTCAACAGCCCGATGTTGCGTGCCACCCGTGAGGTGACTGACCTGCACACGGCCATCACCCGCCTGGGTGTTAACTACAGCAGCAATCTGGCGATCGGGCTGGTGATGGAGCAGATTTTCCATGCCCGCTCCGAGGTGGTCGAGCAGAAAATGCGCGATGTATGGCGCCAGAGCCTGGAAGTGGCCGGCATCTGCTACACCCTGTGCCGCCGTCATACCTTGCTCAAGCCTGACCAGGCGGCACTGGGCGGCCTGGTGCACCAGATCGGCGTCTTGCCCATCCTGACCTACGCCGAAGAGCACAACGAACTGCTTTCCGATCCGGTTTCGCTCAACCACGTCATCGACAGCATTCACCCGTTGATTGGTGACAAACTGCTGGCAGGCTGGGAGTTTCCGGAAATGCTGCTAAAGATTCCCGGGCAGTATCAGGACTTTTCCCGGCAAACCAAAGCCATCGACTACATCGATCTGGTGCAAATCGCTACCGTGTTTATGGGGCAAGACATGGAAGCACTGGTCGCCCTGCCCGCGCTCAAGAAGTTGAAGGTGCAAGCTGATGACCTGAAGTTTCAGGAGCAACTGCACGAAGCGCGCTGGATGCTTATCTGAACCTCTGAATCTGTGGGAGCGGGCTTGCTCGCGATGCAGACGACGCGGTCTGTCAGTTACACCGAATCAATTCAATCGCGGGCAAGCCCGCTCCCACAGGGGATTTGACGCCGGGTCGACTGGCCAGGGGATTTATCCATCCATGTCACAGGGCTAGCGCCCATTGTCCGGCACAAAACTCACCCGTACTTTCAACCCGCCCTGCACGCCATCATGCAAACTGATATGGGCAAGGTGGGCGCGACAGATTTCACCCACAATAGCCAGCCCCAACCCCGACCCGGCCACCTGCTGATTACGTCGATAGAAGCGTTCAAATACCCGTTCGCGATCTTCATGGGGAATGCCCGGACCATCATCTTCGACTTCCAGCACGGCAGGCGCTGTCACGCGCAAAATCACATTGCCACCCACCGGTGTGTGAGCCATGGCGTTGTCCACCAGATTGCTCAGCAGTTCATGCAGCAACGTAGGCTCACCGTATAGCCAGACCGGCTGGTCGGCCTCAAGCGCCAGGGCAAACCCGCGGGCATGGGCCAGTGGCGCCATGGCCATGCCCAGCTCACGGGCCAACTGACTCAGGTCGAGCAACTGCGCACCGCCTTCGGCAATAGCCCGGGCGCCGTTTTCGATGCGCGCCAGCGACAGCAACTGATTGGCCAAATGGGTCAACCGGTCCGTACCCTGGGCCGCTTGCTCAAGGGTATGGCGCAAGGTCTGCGGTTCCTTTGCACGCAAGCCCAATTCAAGCTGGGCCTTGAGGACTGCCAGAGGTGTGCGCAACTCATGGGCAGCGTCAGCAATAAACTGCGCCTGACGAGCGAACTGCCCACGCAAACGCTCGGTAAAATGATTGAGTGCCTGCACCAATGGCCGCAACTCTCTTTGCACGGACACCAGCGGCAAGGGTCGCAGATCATCCATCTCGCGCTCCTCCACGGCGCTGCGCAAACGCTCCAGCGGGCGCAGTGCGGCGCTTACGGCAAACCACACCACCAGTAATGCCCCCAACCCCAACATGCCCAGGCGCAGCAAGGTGTCCGCCATCAAGCTACGGGCCATGGCCACCCGAGCTTCGTCGGTCTCGGCCACACGAATTTCCGCCATGCCGTTCATGCTGGGTTCGCTCACAGCCTTGAGCAAACTCACAACGCGCACGTTCTGGCCGAGATAAGTGCCATCATAAAAACGCGCCAACGCCGGATAATCATCGGTCCGCGGCGTGCCAGCTGGCGGCGCGGGCAGATTTTCATAACCGGAAATCAGCTTCTGATGAATATCATTGACCTGGTAGTAGATTCGCCCGGCGCTGTCGTAGGCAAAGGTATCAAGGGCAACGTAGGGCACATCCGCACTCAGGCTGCCATCACGCTGCGAGAGCCCGGCGGCAATGGTTCGTGCCGATGCCAGCAGGGTTCGGTCATACGCCGTATCGGCGGCCTCGCGACCGTTGAAGTAAGCGCTCAAGCTGCTCGCCAGCATCAACACAACCAGCAACAGCGTAAGGTGCCACAACAGGCTCCAGCGCAAGCTGTCGAGCTTAAACATCGCGGCCTTCCAGCAAATACCCCAGGCCCCTGAACGTCACGATCGCCACTGCCTGGCCGTCGAGTTTTTTACGCAGTCGGTGAATGTAAATCTCGATGGCGTCCGGGCTTGCCTCCTCATCCAGGCCAAACACCTGAGCGGCCAGTTGCTCCTTGCTCATGACCCTGCCAGGGCGCGCTATCAGCGCTTCCAGTACCGCCTGCTCGCGGGAGGTCAGCACCAGCAGCTCATCACCAAGGGTGAAGCGCCGGGTTCCGAGGTCGTACACCAGGGCGCCGCATTGCTGCAGCCGCTCACCACCCAGCACACTGCGACGCAGCAGCGCCTTGACCCGGGCTTCCAGCTCCGTCAGCTCAAATGGCTTGGCCAGGTAATCATCGGCCCCTAGGTTAAGCCCGTGAACCCGGTCCTTGACGTCACTGCGCGCAGTCAACATCAACACCGGCAAGGTTTTGCCACGAGCCCGTAAACGCGCCAGGACTTCAAAGCCATCCATGCGCGGCAAGCCTACATCCAGAATCGCCACGGCATATTCTTCACTGCTCAAGGCCAGGTCGGCGGCCACGCCATCATGCAGAACATCCACGGTCAGGCCCATGCCTTTCAGGGCTTGGGCAACACTCTCGGCCAGCTGTAGCTGATCTTCGACCAAAAGCACACGCATCGGTTTCACCTCGATTTTTTGTCCAGGCCGCAGCCTTTTGTGCGCGGAGTGTACAGACGGCAGGAGTGCTGTGAAGCGCAAAAACAGTGAATCTGTTTTGAAAGGTTAGCGAAAGGTTGGCCGGCTAGCATCACGAGACTGACAGTAATCCCTGTCGCCGTCATGCACTGCATAACGGCCCGAAAAACGCCTTGAAGCGTTTTCGCCAATAAGAACAATAATGGAGCACCTGCATGCTGACTTATCAGCCCGAAGCCCTTCATCCCTGTATTCCCCCCCTACCCGCGCTCTGTCGCGATGATTTCGCACACCCCAAAACTGCCCTATAAAAATAAAAGCTCCTGAGGAGACGATATGAAATTCCCCCTGCGCACTCTGGCTATTGCGGCCGGCTGCATGCTCTTCACTGGCCAACTGCTGGCTGAACCCAAACGCCCCGAATGCATTGCCCCGGCGTCCCCTGGCGGTGGCTTTGACCTGACCTGCAAACTGGCGCAAAGCGCACTGGTCAACGAGAAGCTGCTGAGCAAACCCATGCGTGTGACCTACATGCCGGGTGGCGTGGGGGCTGTTGCCTACAACGCCGTGGTCGCCCAGCGCCCGGCCGATGCTGGCACCCTGGTAGCCTGGTCCAGTGGCTCATTGCTTAACCTGGCCCAGGGCAAGTTCGGCCGCTTCGATGAAAGCGCCGTACGCTGGCTGGCAGCGGTCGGCACCAGCTACGGGGCCATTGCGGTGAAGAAGGACTCGCCCTACAAAAATCTCGATGATCTGGTTCAGGCCCTGAAAAAAGACCCGAGCAAAGTGGTCATTGGCTCAGGCGGCACCGTTGGCAGCCAGGACTGGATGCAGACCGCCCTGATCGCCAAGGCCGCCGGGATCAACCCCCGCGACCTGCGTTATGTGGCCCTGGAGGGTGGCGGTGAAATCGCTACCGCGCTGCTGGGCGGCCATATTCAGGTAGGCAGTACGGATATTTCCGACTCCATGCCCCATATCCAGAGCGGTGATATGCGCCTGCTCGCCGTATTCGCCAACGAGCGCCTCGATGAGCCGGAGATGAAGGACATCCCGACGGCCAAGGAACAGGGCTACGACATTGTCTGGCCTGTCGTACGCGGCTTCTACCTGGGGCCAAAAGTCAGCGATGCAGAGTACGCCTGGTGGAAAGAGGCTTTTGACAAGCTGCTGGCGTCCGAAGACTTCGCCACATTGCGTGATCAGCGCGAACTGTTCCCCTTCGCCATGACCGGCCCGGAGCTGGACACCTATGTGAAAAAGCAGGTGGCTGACTACAAAGTCCTGGCCCAGGAATTCGGCCTGATCCAGTAACCGCCGCCGACCACTGGCTGTGCCCCTGCACCCAGGGGCACAGCCCAGGAGTAAACCATGCTTGCACAACGCGTATTTGCTTCGGCCCTGCTGCTTGTCTGCGCCGGTTTGGCGGCGATGGCCTGGCCTTATCAGGCAGCCTTTTCCTACGAACCCGTTGGTCCTCGCGCTTTCCCTTTGCTGATGCTGGCATTAATGGGACTGGGGCTGACCTACATGATCTTTCGCCCCTCCCCCGTGGTGCACAGCGAAGATGACCCCAAACTGGATCGTGAAACCCTGACCAAGATCGGCCTGTGTATCGTGCTGTTGCTGATCTTCGCCGGCACCTTCGAACCTCTCGGTTTTATCCTCAGCAGCATCCTGGTCGGCATCCCGCTGGCGCGTCTGTATGGCGGTCGCTGGCTGCCCAGCAGCGTGATCATCAGCTTGGTGAGCGTTGGCCTTTATTTACTCTTTGATAAAGCCATGGACGTTCCGCTGCCGCTTGGCCTGCTCGACGTTCTGGAGGACTGATATGGATACTTTCGGCTATTTGGGCCAGGGCTTCGGCGTCGCGCTCAGCCCGTACAATCTGGTCACAGCCCTGTGCGGCACCTTGATCGGCACCGTGGTCGGCCTGCTGCCGGGGCTTGGCCCAATCAACGGGGTCGCCCTGCTGATCCCCATCGCATTTGCCTTGGGCCTGCCACCGGAATCGGCGCTGATCCTGCTGGCGGCGGTGTATCTGGGCTGTGAATACGGCGGGCGTATCAGCTCGATCCTGCTGAACATCCCTGGCGAAGCTTCAACCGTGATGACCACCCTCGACGGCTACCCGATGGCGCGTAAAGGCCTGGCTGGCGTGGCGTTGTCGCTGTCGGCCTGGAGCTCATTTATTGGCGCCTTTATCGCCACCTGCGGCATGGTGCTGTTTGCTCCGCTACTGGCCAAGTGGGCGATAGCCTTCGGCCCGGCGGAGTATTTCGTGCTCATGGTGTTTGCCATTGTCTGCCTCGGCGGCATGGCCGGGGACCGTCCGCTCAAAACCTTTATCGCTGCGCTTATCGGCCTGTTTCTGGCGTGTGTGGGGATTGACGCCAACAGTGGCGTATACCGCTTCACCGGGGACAACATCCACCTGACTGACGGCATTCAATTTGTCGTGCTGGTACTGGGTTTGTTCTCCATCAGCGAAATCCTGTTGCTGCTGGAAAAAACCCATCGCGGCCAGGAAGCGGTTAAGGCCACCGGGCGCATGATGTTCAATTTCAAGGAAGCGTCTGCGGTATTCGCGGTGAATATCCGTTGCGGACTGCTCGGTTTTATCATGGGCGTTCTGCCGGGTGCAGGTGCCACACTGGCCAGCGCCGTGTCCTATATGACGGAAAAACGCCTGGCGGGTACTTCCGGCAAATTCGGCGAGGGTGACATGCGCGGTCTGGCGGCCCCCGAAACCGCAATCGGTGCTTCCGCTTGTGGGGCGCTGGTACCCATGCTGACCCTGGGCGTGCCGGGTTCGGGCACCACGGCAGTGATGATCGGCGCGCTCTCGCTGTACAACATCACCCCCGGCCCGCTGTTGTTTCAGCAGCAGCCGGATATCGTCTGGGGGCTGATCGCGTCATTGTTTATCGCCAACGTCATGCTGGTGATCCTCAACATCCCGATGATCCGTATCTTCACCCGGATTCTGTCGGTGCCTAACTGGGCGCTGGTGCCCGCAATCGCCATCATCACGGCCATTGGTGTATACGCCGTGCACGCGACCACCTTCGATCTGTTCCTGATGATCGGTATCGGCATCTTCGGCTATATCCTGCGCAAGCTCGACTTCCCGCTGTCTCCGGTATTGTTGGGGTTCATTCTGGGCGGGCTGATGGAGCAGAACCTGCGTCGCGCACTGTCGATATCCAACGGTGCGCTGGATATCCTGTGGGCGAGCCCGATCACCCTGGGTGTCTGGGTACTGACGACAATCATGTTGTTGCTGCCTGTAATACGTATCTGGCGCAAACGCAGCGCCCAACGTCGCGCTCTGGCCAATGCCTGATTCAGGACTCAAGCACTGGTGGGGCACGCCGCTGGTCGGCCTGGCTGGCGGCTACCTCGCCAGCCAGATCGGCTGGCCGTTACCGTGGATGGTCGGCTCTCTGCTGGCGATCATCCTGGTGCGTTGCCTGACACCCTGGCAACTGGCAGAAATTCCCGGTGGGCGTAAATGCGGGCAGTGGATTGTGGGCATCGGTATCGGCCTGCATTTCACACCTGTGGTGATGGAGCAGGTGCTGGCGCATTTCTGGCTGATCCTGGCGGGCGCCCTGCTCACCAGTGTGTCGAGTGTGATCGGTGTATGGCTGATGCGCCGCAGCGGTGAGGATCGCGCCACTGCGTTCTTCTCCAGCATGCCCGGCGGTTCGGGGGAGATGGTCAACCTCGGCGCACGCAATGGCGCCGTATTGAGCCGCGTCGCTGCTGGGCAGAGCCTGCGCGTACTGACCGTTGTGCTGTGCGTTCCGGCAGCCTTCAAGTATTTGTTGGGCGAAGGCACACCCGCCATGCATCCTGCTGCCATTAACCCTTACTGGCTCGCGGTGCTGTTTCCGGCAGGTGCCTTGCTGGCCTGGATCTGGCAACGCCTGCGCCAGCCAAACCCGTGGCTGTTCGGGCCGCTGCTGGTCAGTGCCAGCGTGAGTATTTCATGGGATTTGCATATAGGCCTGCCAGACGGCAGCAGTCAGATGGGGCAGTGGCTGATTGGCAGCGGGCTGGGCTGTCATTTCAATCGGGCATTCTTTCGGCGGGCGCCGTCTTTTATCGGCAAAACCCTGCTGGGCACAGCCCTGACCATGTTGATAGCCAGCCTGTGTGCACTGGGCTTGAGCGCCCTCACCCAACTCGATCTGCGCTCGATGACCCTGGGGATGATGCCGGGCGGCATTGCAGAAATGAGCCTCACCGCAGAAACATTGCAACTGTCAGTGCCCTTGGTTACCGCGTTGCAGGTGATGCGCCTGATCTTCGTGCTGTTTTTGGCTGAACCCCTGTTCCGCTATTGGGCTCGCCAGGATGAAGCCAACCCTTCCTGACAACAAGTGCTGGCACACCGGCTATTGCGCTGAGTGTGCCTTGTACCGCTGAGTCATGACTTAAACCGGTGGCAGTTTCCAGTCGATCGCAGCCAGGCCGTTTTGCTCAAGGAACTTGTTGGTTCGGCTGAAGTGGCCGTTGCCTATAAAGCCCCGATACGCCGATAGCGGCGATGGATGCACCGACGTCAGCACCAGGTGTTTGGTCGCATCGATCAGTTTTTGCTTGCTCTGGGCATGGGCGCCCCACAGCAGGAACACCAGCTTGGGTTGCTGCTCGCTGACCACCTGGATAATCCGGTCAGTAAAATGCTCCCAGCCCTTCTTGGCATGGGAGGCGGCATTGGCGCGCTCCACCGTCATCGTGGTATTGAGCAGCAAAACGCCCTGCTCTGCCCAATGTTGCAAGCAGCCGTGAGGGGCGATATCAATATTCAGGTCACGCTTGAGCTCTTTATAGATATTGACCAGCGACGGCGGTGTCGGGATACCGGGCTGTACTGAAAAACACAAACCATGGGCCTGACCGGGGCCGTGATAAGGGTCCTGACCAAGAATGACCACCTTGATCTTGTCCAGCGGCGTCAGGTTAAGGGCATTGAAAATAAGCGGACCCGGTGGGTAAATCTCTTTTCCGGCCGCATGTTCCTGGCGCAGGAACTCGCGCAGCTCGGCCATGTAAGGTTTATCGAACTCCTCACGTAATGCCTGTTTCCAGACAGGTTCAAGTTTTATACGGTCATCCGGGGTCATGGGTAAGTCCTGAGAAACAATGGGGCGGACACTAGAAAACCCCGTCCCTGTTGTCAACATCCCCATCCGTCGCGTCCGGCGCCATGCAAGCGGGTCAGGTGCTTGTGCCGGGGTCATTGCCGGTTCGACCGTGAACGCTGATCTTGCTGAACCTTTAATACTGAATGAGGGGTGCCTGAACCTCTTGCACAAGCACAGGGCTATTAATCCCTTGCTGATTCAGCTGTTCGCGCTGAATAAGCGGCGCCTGAACCTCTCGCACAAGCACAGGACTATTGATCCCTTGCTGATTCAGCTGTTCGCGCTGAATAAGCGGCGCCTGAACCTCTCGCACAAGCACAGGACTATTGACCCCTTGCTTATTCAGCTGTTCGCGCTGAATAAGCGGCGCCTGAACCTCTCGCACAAGCACAGGGCTATTGATCCTTTGCTGATTCAGCTTTTCGCGCCGAATAAGCGGCGCCTTAACTTTTTGCCTGACCACAGGGCTATTTACGCCCTGATTTAACAGTGGGGCGGAACGCACGTCGGCTCGCTGATGGTGCCTGGGATACACAGGATAATTTATACAGGCAGACAGGGATGCACTTATTAAAACAACAGCCATAACTCGAATATACATACAAACCTCTCAAACCAAAGACAGTGCTCCCGCCCCATCGAAAGATATAAAAAACCGCGCACACTTCATTCAATATCTAAGAAACCAACCAAACACTCTCGAATTTACACCCCACAGCCATGCAGAGTAGTCAGCCAGACTCCCTGCCTGGCCGCATCAGCTGGATAAGGCATTACCGGACACGCAAATCAATTCCGTACCGAAAACGAACACCCATTGGTGTCAGATGAGTTGCATTCATAAAAAGCCAGCCCAAACCCGCTGGTATACATCTTCCAGTTTCTAGGCTCTGTACGTAAAGTATTGTCGCAAGCACCGCATAGCGCAGGCCAATGAGACCATCGCCGCAAAACTTGTTG